>CAMASI010000066.1 GCA_945861065.1 Klebsiella pneumoniae
GCGCGGCGATCCTCGATGTGTGCCGGCGCCTCAACCTTGTCGAGGACGCAACGCATCGGTCCGGTAAGGAGCAGCTCGATCGCGTCGTGGCGATGCTCGTAGCCTTGGCGAAGAAGCTCCAGAATGATCGCTGACGCTTCCAGGGGCGACGCCGGGAGCGGGACCGGGAGCGGGTCGGGTCGGGTCCGGCTTGTGGGATCGCGCCCGCTAGGGCGTGATCACGACCTTGGTGACGGCCTTGCCCTTCATCATGGCGCTGAGATTCGCCTGAAGGGTAGCGTACAACTGGGTGTTCTCGACGCCGCCGTCTTTGAGGTTCGCCTCTTCAGGCTCCTGCTGCAGCGCGGGAAGTTTGTAGATGTAGAATTCTTCCGTGGTCCCGCCCTCGAAGCTGAACTTCCACTTGTGCAGCGAAGCCGCGGTCCACGTCTTGCCGTCGGCGGTCTTTGTCGTAGGCGTGCTCTTGAGCACACAAAGGTACATCGTTGGCGTGAACGACGTGTCGAACTGGCAGTCCGCGTCCGTCAAGGGCGCGTACTTGATGTCGATCTGACGAATGTCCTTCCAGGCGCTTTCGATCTCGGTGCCACCGCCCTCGAGCGTGACGGTGAGCTTCGCGGGAGCGTCGGTCCAGCCATCTTGCGCGTATCGATCGGACCCACGGTCCACCCGGATGACGTGGCCTTTTGTGGACGTGCCGTCGGCATGGAAAAGCGTCGCCTGGAAATCCGCGTTCGGCGACGTTGCCGCCGGGGGCGCGGGCTCTGGTTCCGGTTCGGGCGCCACGGCAGGAGCCGCAGGCGGCGCCACGGGTGCTGGCGCTGGCGCTGGCGCTGGCGGTTTCTTAGCCCAAGCGGCTTGACCGATCAGCAGCGTGGCGACGACAAGAAATCTGCGCAAGGTGCCTCCAGGCGACCGTACCGACCCCGAAGCAGGGTTGGAACTTCCCTGGCCTAGCCTTTCTTCTTGCATCCGCCCTGGCGAGCCTTGAATTTCGGGTTCCCTTTGTTGATAAGGTAAACGCGACCATGGCGACGCACGAGCTGCGTTTCCTTGTGGCGCTTCTTCAGGCTGCGCAACGAGTTTGTGACCTTCATGCCTTATCCCGACGACCCGCCGCTGCTAGCTCCGACGGCCGGTGCCGTCAAGCCGACGCGCCTGCTCGTGAGCATGGGTTTGCGTCGGTCTGGGCGCGTGTCCGATCCGCTTCGGCCACAGCTCGTTGAAGTCGATGCGGACGCAGGAACTGTCTTGCGTGTGTTGGACATCGAGCCGTCGGACGAAGCGCTGGCCAGTCCAACGGAACCCGCGGAATGTACGGTGGCTTCGTGGGACGGCGACCTATTGTTGCAGCCCCTCCTGACCGAGTTGGTATGGATCGACGTCGTGCGATGGGAGGTGACGCGGCGCCTTTCGCACCCTTGGATGCATGGGATTCACAGCGCGGTTCGGCTGCCCTCAGGGTTGTTGGCGATCTCCGTCGCCGGGGCGGATTCCGTGCTTGAGCTCGACGACCAGGGCGTACTTCAAAAGGAGACGCGTTTGGGACCGGGTCCGTGGCCCTTCGGTTCAGAAGTGGACCTGCGTCGGCTGCCGTACGGGACGCTCAAACCCCATCGCATCCATCCGAATCATGTTTGTTTCGTCGACGGGTGCCAGTGGACCACCTGTTTCCAAACCTCGGAAGCTGTGTGCACCGACGGTCGCCGAATCGGCTTCGGGGAGGCACAACCGCACGACGGCCGGCTGATCGACGGGTTGTTGTGGTTCACGTTGACCGATGGGCGAGTGATCGCGGTGGATCCGGTTTCGCTGCGTCGCGTCGACGAGATCGACGTCAACAAGGTCGTCGCTACCCGTCGACGACTTGGCTGGTGTCGCGGCATTGAGGTGCTCGGACCTCGGTTGTGGGTGGGGCTGACCACATTGCGCAAGACGACCCGAGCAGAGGTGTTGCGCTGGATGATGCAGGGAGAACGAGGACGGAAGCTGCCTACGCGCATTCTCGAGGTCGATCGTACCCATCGACAAGTTGTGCGGGAGATCCACCTCGGAAACGCGGCGGGTGGCACGATCTACGGGATTCTCCACAATCGCATGCCGTGACCGGGGGATTGGGCGCGTTTGATTTCAGCCCGCGTCCAACGGATGGCGCACGCAACGGCAATCTCCAGGTCCTCGCGGCGGGAGAGGCGGGCGGCGATTGCGGTGCTGAGGCGGCAACCGGTCCCGTGGACCGTAGGGCCCGGATGTCTACGACCTCGAAAGACGGTCGGCAGGCGCGTGGGCAGGTACAACACGTCCGTCACGGTTGCACCGTCACCATCGCCGCCCGTGACGAGCACGGGAACAGGCGAGGAAGGCGTCTCGGAGCCGAAAAGCGCGAGTGCTTCGTTGCGGTTGGGCGTGACGAGGGCGGCGCGCGGGGCGAGGCGATAGCGCAGGATCTCAATCCCTTCGTCGTCGAGCAGGCGTCGTCCCGAAGACGAAACCAGAACGGGATCCAGCACGATGGGGACGTCGGTGGTTTCGAGCGCCTTGGCGACCGCCACTGCGACCTCGCCACTGCCAAGGAGGCCAATCTTCACGGCGGTCACGTGCAGGTCGCCAAACACGAAACGAATTTGGTCAGCCACGACGTCCGCGGGGATTGGGGTGACGGAATGCACCCCGCACGTGTCCTGCACGGTGACCGCGGTGACACACACCGCGCCGCGAACGCTGTGGCGCGACAGCGTGTGCAAGTCCGCGGTGACCCCTGCGCCATGCACCGGATCGGTACCGCCGATGACCAGGACCACGGGTTCAGGGGGTCGCAGTGATCACCACCACCAAGCCGACGAGTTCCGGTGGCGGCGCCCTTCGCGGGGCTTCCACCGCTAGGTCATCGCCCACGCCTTGTACGACCAGGATTGTTCCGGCCACGGAAACAAAACCCTTGGCGCGCAGCGGCTGACGCGCACGAATCGCCGCGAAGACCTCGTCGATGGGCGTATCGACGGGGAATTGCAGGGTCGCCGTACCGTACTGAGCGTGGCTGTGCCGCTTCGAAGGAGGTGCGGTTGGGCGACCCGGTGGCCACAGTTCCTGTACGTCCACGTTTCCGGCAATCGCGTGGAGCACAGGCCGACCCGTGGCGTCTTTCAACCCGACGGTGGCCCGATCGGTTGCGGCAGCGGAGGCGCGGTCCACCTTCGTCAACACAAGCACGTCGGCCGCTTCGATTTGGGACTCAAAGGTGGGATCGTATCGGTGTTTGTCGAACGTGAGGGCATCCACGACTACAACCACGGTGGGGTTGTGCGTCAGCGTGTCGAGTGGCGGCCGCCAGAACTGAATCAGCAGTTCGCCGGGGTGCGCGACGCCGCTGGTCTCGACGACGAGGCGATCGGGACGCGCGGCGTCGAGCAAACGCTGGACCGTGTCCGGGACGGCGTCCGAGAGGCGGCAGCACACACAGCCGCCGTCGAGTTCCACGATTCCGTCGTCGCCTGCGTCGAGTAAGGCCCTGTCGATTCCTGTATCACCGAACTCGTTGGACAGGATGGCGAGTCGGTGTCCGGTGCGTTGTGCTTCTGCAAGCAGGTGCCTCACCAAGGTCGTCTTTCCCGCGCCGAGGAAGCCGGACACGATGAGTACGGGCACGGGCGGTTGTTCAGGCACCTTCTTTCTTCTTTCGGAAAGTCCACGACGCGGAGGCGCCCGCGATCCAGCCGTGGCTCTCGTAGATGCCGTTCCCCACGACGAGCGGCTCCATGCCAGTCACCACGCCGGCATCGACTTGGGTCACGGTCGAGTCGCTGACGTTCACGGTAGGAAAGAGGATCCACGCGAACCCGCCATCGAGACGCAGGCGACGGGCCAACATCCACCCCGAGGCCCCGCCACCCAGCTGGTTCTTGTTGGAGTCCACGAGCGAAACGCTCAACAACGAAGTTGGGAACGCGCCGGACTCCCAGAATCCCCCGGCACGTACCGCGAACCCTGTCGTCGCTTGCCACTCTCCGCCGAGCCGAAGGCTGATCGTGTCTCGGAGTCCCGCCGGCAACACGAAGTGGTCGTCGACGGCGCGTTGGTCCTCGGGAATGACGAGCTGCCAGATCTCTTCGTCTTTGACTTTCAGGGTGACGTCGACTTCTTCGATGAGGATGTCGGACAACGAGGACCAACCCTGCCAGACGGCAGCGGCCTCGATCTCCACTTCGGGGACGGGACGGACGGCAATTCCCGCCTTGAGCTCGACGGGGAGCGAGATGTTGAGCGCGACTGCGTCATCTGTGTACACGGTTTGTGTCAGGCCATCGGAAAACGTGATTCCGGTAAAATCCAGCGTGCCCGTCCCGTTCGCTCTGAACGAGGTGGGTGTGACGACGTCGAGCCCGATGGACAGGGCAGGAACGGGTTCGATGAGCATCCCGATGTTGACGCCTGGACTAAAGAAGTCTGTGACGCGGGCGGCAACGTCGATGTCGGCCGCCGGGTCGTCGCTGCCGTTGATGGTGATGGCGAGCGCCTCGTTGACCTGCAAATAGTTCCACTGCAGCGTCATCCCCACGGCAAACCACTCCGCCGACGGGGGTCGATAGGCGACGGAAGGCCCGACGCTGAATTGGTAGATTCCGGTGTCGATGATGCTGTACCGTTGCGCTCCGCCCGATGGGTACAAGGACGACGGCGCGAACGGGGAGGTGAAGCCCACCGCAATCGCCCAGCCCTTCCCGACAGGGGTGACAAGACCGAATTCTGGGACCTCGAAAGGCGTTGCCTGGTTTTCGACACGATCGAAGGTCAGGTCCGCGGTAGGCGCGCGGGTGAAGGCGATTTCTTGTTGGACCTCGGTCAGACCGATGTTGACGGTAGGCGCGTCGACTCGAACCAGGCCGGCAGGGTTGTAGCGTTGGGCGAACTGGGTGTTGGCCCCGGCAATCCAGGCGCCGCCCCGGCCGAGCGCCACGACCCCAGAATCCGAGTAGAAATAACCTCCGGCGAGTGCGGTCCCTGACAGTACGATCCACATGTCCGGTGGCTCCTACGAGGCGATGAACCGTGAACCTAACGCAGCCGCAGGGGGCTACGGATAGACGATCTGAGCCGTGGAAAGCTCGCGGCGGAGCTAGGACCGCCGCCATTGCCCTTTGATCACCATGCCTACGCTGAACGGAACCCGGGTTGGCACGCCTTGGATGCGTCAGCGAAGGCTGCCGGGCTGGATGCTGTGTGGGCTGACCTGTCAGTAGACCGCGTGGTGGATGTGGGCTGCGGGACAGGGCATGTGAGCGCCGCGTTGCGGGCCCTACGGAGCGCGAGGGGTCAAACGCCGTTGTCGTGGGCGTGTTGGGATCCGGTGGACCTGGGTCCGTCTCCAGACCCGGCGATCGGTCGTCAGGTGGGGGATTGGTTCAGTTCGGTGGACGGGGCCAACCTCGTGCTGCTTGTGGACGTCATCGAGCATGTTCCAGATCCGGAGGCTTTGTTACGAGCGACGGCTGCGAGGTCGACCTATCTCCTGCTTCGTGTGCCGTTGGAACTGAGCGTGTGGGACGTTCTCCGGCCAAAACGAAGGTTGGCGGCACGCGAACAATACGGACATCGGTTCGCCTGGGACCTGCCAGCGGTGCTTGATTTGGTGGCGGCTGCCGGCTGGATCGTGCTGCGGCGGCGCTACGATCGTGTTCCGCCGCGTCTAGAGACGGTTCCGCAAAAGCTGGTAGACGTCATCCGTCGTGTGCCCAATGACCCCGTCGTGCGCTGGCTCGGTGGCTGGTCGGTGGTGATGCTCATGGAACGAAATCGTCCAGGGTGAAACGGTACCGGAGCGACGCCAATTGGACGCGACCGTGTTCGTCAAAAACGATGGATTCTCCTTCCAGGAGGGCCCGTTGCAGGATTCCCCTGGCGGTATCGCCTTTGAAGCTGATGGTCCCTTTGACGTTGATCACCCGTTGCCAGGGCACCTCGGTTCCCTCAGGAAGCGCCGCCAATGCCCACCCCACCTGTCGGGCGGCACGAGGTGCGCCCAGCGCGCTGGCGACGTCGCCGTAGGTGGTCACGGCGCCGGCGGGCACACGAGACACCAAGGCTGCAACCCGAGCATACCAGCCGACTTCGAGGTTGGGCAACGACACCACCCGAGGCCGGCCACGTGGCGCGCCGTCACAGTCCCGTTATCCCGCGGACGCTTGCTACCCTCGTTCCTGTTGATTGCATGCCACCTTGAGCCAGACGTGTCCGGTGCAGACGGGCTGGTGGGCGTCGTGTCGGACTCTGACGGGCGCCCGGTAGCGGGCCTTCGCGTCAGTTCGCTGGAGACGGAGTCCATTACGGCGTCGGATGGGCGTTTCGCGGTGTGGTTCAAAGCGCCGGATCAGTTCGTTTCTTTTCAGTGGCAGGGGCTGGCGTTTCAACGCGCCTTTGATCCCCGAGACGAAGGCGTCGTGGTTTCGGTCGCACTTCCGTCGCTTTCGGACCGCGAGGTGGATTGTGGGCGGGTTCGCGTGGACGTGGCGCTGATGTGGGACTTCGGTGGGGGTTTGGTTGCGCGCTTGCCCATCCGGTGCGGCGATGGCGGCTCGGCCCGTCAGGTAGCGCCCCCAGGTGTTCCGGGGGTCGAAAAAGGACCGATGGGAGACGTGACGGTGCGGGCGACGCCGGCCGGATTGACGCTCGAACTGGGGGCACTGTGATTTGGCTGGTTTTTCTTCTCGTCGGGTGCGTGGGAAAGGGCAAATACGCGGCGGCGTTGGACGATCAGGAGGACCTGTACGCCCGTATCGACGGCATGACGGCGGCGATGAACGGCATGAGCGCCGAGCTCGTGGCTGCGAAGGAGTCTGCGGCGGCGTCCCAACGGGAGGTTGACGCAGCAAAGGCGGCCATCTCCAGTTCCGGGGGCCAGGTCTTGGACCTGTCGGAACGCCTCGCCCAACTCGCAGCGGTGGATGCGGTGGAAACGTTGCGGAAGCTGGAGGTGGAGCGCCGTGCCGCCGTGCACGCCTCGATTGCCGCGGAATTGGAAAAATTGGTGGCTGCGCGCGTCGTTCAAGTGGCCATCCGCGATGGCGACACGACCATTGAATTGCCGGTTTCGCTCATTCTGGATGGTTCTTCGCTCAACGACGCCGGCCGCAAGGCGCTATCTGCGGTGGCGGCACCGTTGCTCAAGCTGACGGACCCGGTGGTTGTGCTTGTGGCACTCGACGGCGAAGACGCGTGGAAACACAGCGCACTGGCGGCCGCGGACGTTGCTCAGGCCCTGGTGGCGACTGGCGTGGCTGCCACCCGTGTGACCGCCGCGGGCGTCGGCAACACGCGCCCCGTTCCAGAGGGTTCTTTTGCCGGAGCGAGGCGGGTGGAACTGCGGATCGCTCCGACCTCGGTTCCGCAGGCCCAGTAGTTTATTTCGAGGCCCATGCTTGGGCGTAGGCCCCGCCACGCGCGACGAGTTCTGCATGGCGACCGCTCTCAACCACGCGACCGGCCTCCATCACGGCGATGCGATCGGCACCCGTAATGGTGCCCAACCGGTGTGCAACCACGATCACCGTTCGCCCCTTCATCACGACCTCGGTGGCCTCCGCGATGCGGGCTTCGGTGGCCGGGTCTACCGAGGCGGTAGCCTCGTCGAGCACGAGAATAGGCCGGTTGTGCGCAAGTGCGCGCGCGAGGGACAGCAATTGACCCTCTCCGACGCTGAGGTTCGCGCCCCCCGCGGAGACTCTGCCGTCGAGCCCACCGAGCCGTGTGACGACGTCGCTGGCAAGCGATTGGGCGATGGCGGTGGACAAGGTGTCGTCCGACAGCGGCGCGCCCATGCTCAGATTGTCGCGCACGGTCCCAGGGTACAACTGGGCGTCTTGATGCACCACGCCGACGAGTTCCCGCCACGCCGCCGTGTTCGCGTCTCGGGCTTCGACGCCGTCGAGTTTCAGGCTTCCTCGGTAGCCTTCGTAGGCCTGAGCGACCAAGCGGGTGACGGAGGTCTTGCCTGAGCCGGTCCGTCCGACGAGTGCCACGACCTCGCCCTTTTTCACGGTGAGGGAAACGCCGCGGAGCACGTCCTCGCCAGTGTCGTAGGCGAAATGAAGGTCGTCGAGGACGAGCGTCTTGAAGTCACGCGGCGGCTGGAGACCGGCCTGCTGAAAGCCGATGGGAACGTCCAAGACGACGACGATTTTTTCCATCGCGGCGCCGGCACGCTGCAGCGCCGTCACCTTCCCGGACAGTTCACGGATGGGGGTGAATAGCCGTCCGACGAGGTCGATGAACGCCGCGAGCAAGCCTGCGGTGATTCCCTCGGGTAGACCCGCCGCGCCCGCCAGAAGCAACGCCATTGCGACAGCTGCGGCACCATCTACGACGGAAAATAGGACAGCTTCCCACCAGTTGTTCACGTGGTTGGCGCGCAGGTACAGCCGGAGCATGCTGTCGTAGCGGCTCTGGGCTCGGCCTTGGTCGCCGTAGCCCTGCACCACCTCCAGACCGGCGAGACGCTCGGCCAGGTGGGAGGTCAGGTCTGCGAGCAGCGTTCGGATGTCCTGGAACAACAAACGCATACGGCGACGCGACAGTTCTACGACCGCGATGAGGGGGGGTGCGATCAACAACAACAGGCCTGTGAGCCGCGCGTCCAGCACGAGCATCGTCACCAACGTGCCAGCGATCACGAGGACGTCGAGCACGAGCGTGATGGCGCCCATGGTCAGCGTTTCGCCGAGCGCTTCGATGTCGCTCGTCACGCGGGACAGGTTTCGACCGGACGGTTCGTGGTCGTGCCAGGCCGGAGGCCGGCTGAGAATGTGGTGGTACAGGTACTCGCGAATCCGCGAGATCGTGCCGAACGCGCCCCGCGCGAGGGACGCCATATACGCAGACTCCGCTGCGAAGCTGGTCAGCACGGCACAGAACCACAGGGCGGCGAGCCAACGCGCGAGGTCGGGATCGCCATTCGTGATGGGTCCGTCGACGATTCGCATGAGCAGGATCGGTTGGACCAGGCCGAGTGCAGTGGCGAGGGGCGCCGCGATGAGCGCAAGGCCCCACCAGCGGGCTTCCGGGCGGATCCAAGGCCAGGTACGGCGCAACAGGAGGAGGTCGTTCATGCCGCTGCCGTGTCTCGCGAGCGGTCGAACAACGACCGATACGTGCCATTGCGCGAAATCAAGTCGTCGTGTTTGCCAACTTCGACGACGCGCCCAGCGTGCAGCACCACCAGGAGGTCCGCGTCACGCACGGCGTCCACGCGGTGGGACACGATGAAGGTCGTGGGTCGATCCGCGGCGACGTCGAGCGTGTCGAGCAGGCGGCGCGCGGTCGGCGCATCGACTGCCGACAACACATCGTCGAGGATGAGCAACCCGGGTTTCCGGGCCAGTCCCCGTGCCAAGGCCACCCGTTGGCGTTGCCCGCCCGACAGCACAAGCCCGCGCTCGCCGACGACCGTCTGCAAGCCATCCGACCAGGTCGCCACGTCGGGGGTCAGTGCGCACTGTTCGATCAGCGCCGGGACGCCGACGTCACGTCCGAGCGCAATGTTGTCGGACACCGACTCGGAGAACAAGAAGGGCCGTTGCGCGACGAGGGTGGTGCGTGCGCGCCAGCCGTCCAAGTCGATCCGACGGAGGTCACCGCCGTCGACCCAAACGGTTCCCGGGGGCGGGTCGTGGATGCGGGCGATCAAGTGGCACAGCGTGCTCTTGCCAGAACCCGTAGTGCCGACGATCCCCACGGTGGCGCCGGCGGGTACGTCGAAGCTGACGTCGGTCAGGCTGTCTGTCGTCGCGCCTGGGTACCGAAAGCACAAGTTGCGGAAGGACAAAGCAGGCGGTTTGAGGGGCGCTGGAACGGGGAAAGGAAGGTCAGGTCGGTCTATCGGTGCGTCGAGCAATTCGTCGATGCGCTCCACGCTGGCGCCTGCGGTTCGGAGCAACGACACGGTAAAGGACAGGGCTCGCAGCGGTCCCTGCAGACTTCCTGCGAGGGCGACAAACGCGATGATTTCACCGGTGGTCAACGTGCCAGTGGCTACGGCGCTCGCACCGGTCCACAACACGGCGCACACCGAGGTTGCGGTGGCGAGGCCGAGCGCAGGCCCAAACGCGATGCGGAGCAAGGACCGCTGCATCTGAAGCGAACGCCATTGGTCCGAGAGCGGTTTGAGTCGGGCGACGAAGGCGTCTTCTGCACCCCACGCCGTGATTCCGGCCACGGCTTGAAGGGAGGTGAGCGCTTGGTCGGCGACGTCGCTGGAGGATTTTTGGATGGCGTGCATGAGCCCGTGCAGACGTCGCGCCGTCCACAACGTGATTCCGAATCCAAGGGCCAAAGAGAGCACGGTCCATCCTGCGAGCACCGGCGACAGGCGCGCCATTTGCACGCCGGTGAGGACGAACGCGGTGACGGTGTTGACGAGGCCGAGGGCGATAAAACCAGACAGCAGCCTCAGGTTTCCGACGTCGCTGTTGATGCGCGAAACGAGGTCGCCGGCTGGATAAGAACGGACGAAGCTGGACCGCTGGGCGAGTAAGGCTGCGAACGCGTCTCGTTTGACCTCCGCTTCGACCTCTCGACCCGGCGTGAAGAATGCGAGGCGCGACACGGTGCGCACCGCCATGACTGCGACGCCCAAGAGAGCGACGAGACCTGCGACCCGCAGTGTCTCGCCCGGGTCGGTCCCGAGCGCGTCGATGCCCCTGGCCGCGAACAGCGGAATCTCAACCGTGATCCAGTTGGTGAGGGTCAAGGCGGCCGTGCCGCCGAGGTACCAGGGCAGGTGTCGGACGAGGCGACGGCGGGCGAATCGAAGCACCGGCCCGTCGAAGCCGAGCGTCAGCACGAGACCCAAATTCGGCCAGCGAGTGCGTCTCGTCCCAGCCGCAGTTCTTCTGCTGGCCCATCAACGGTTGGCAGCTCTAGGAGGAACGCGCGGCCGCCAAGTTGGATCTCTACCATTTTTCCTCCCGCGGCAGCCCCTGGTTTTGTCCAGCGAGACCTGGGCAGTGTTGGATCGAGCAGAACTGCGACCTCGCGACCATCGATACGGGCTGTCGCGCACCACGAGAGGATGACGGGCTCTTCGGCGAGATCGAAGGTCTCGGGCTCGGTGGCCTGTCGCTCGTCGAGTTCGAGCGGCACGTCGTCGTCTGGGGGCGCATCGAGGTCGAGGTCGCCGCGGCGTGCCGCTGGCCCCGCGGCCCACGGATCGGTGTCGGAGTCTTCAGGGGCGTGGAGGTCCACAGCGGTTCCGGAGCGTGGCGGCAACTCGTCCCAGGCCCCGGCGTCATCAGGTGGCGGTGGTGGGCGTCGCATCACCGATTCTCCGACGCGAACCGATGGATCCGGTTCAATAGCCGCCGGTATGTCGCCAAGCGATCGAGTTCAGGAACGCGAGGATGCCGATGCCAACGACGATCAGGCCCGCTGCCATCGGGAAAGGACCGAGCGCAGCAATGTTGTCTAGACCCGAAAATCCGACGTGTGTCAGGTCCTCATTGATCGGCGCTTGCCAACCGACGGCTCCGTACATGCTTCGAATGCCGAATCCGAGTGTGATTCCGCCGACTGGAATGCCAATCAAGAAGGGCAGGTGATTCGCGCCGTGAGACTCGGCCATAAAGACCTCCGAGGCTGGTTGACCTAATCCCCGGGCGGCACCAGGCAACGTTGCTGATCGTTGCGGGGTGACCGTTCGCCGGGTAGCGACCCCCATGCTGGTGTGGTTGACGACGCTTGCCTGGGCGGATCCTGCAGTTCGGGAGGAGCCGACCACATTTCGATGTTGCGACGACGCAACGGTGACGCGGGTCGTGGAGGCGATGGTTCGGCTGCACGGGGCGCTCGCCGGCGGGGAGGGGAACCTCTCGCCGTTCGTGGACGCCCTGGGGGTTGAAGCGCGAAAGCTTTCCCTTGCGGGGGCTGACGGCTCGCTTGCGCTCCGGCTGAACGAAGCGGTCGCGCGCATTCGGCCACGCACGCCTGGTTCCGCGTTGACAGGTTTTAGAACGCTGGGGCCTTTGGGCGTGTTGCTGGCGCTGTCCCATGAGGGGGGGGCGTTGGAGGTCGCGGAGGCGGGTTGCGACGGGTGGACGTGGCTTCAGCGGCCGGACCGCTCGCCTGGGGTTCCGAGCTGCACTGCGGCGACCTGGAGATAGGGCGCGGTGTCCGGGTGGGGCGCCTCAATCCATCAGCCGCCGCCACGGATGGGTGCGTGTCACCGCATTCACCCGGGCGAGCATCGCTGGCGTGGGCGAGCCTTGACGCGCGCAGGCCCAGGCGGATGCGAGCTCCGCGACGCTCGGGAAACGGTCGTTCGCAATCGGGTGCAATGCAATCGCCAGCACACCCTCCACGTTTGCGCTGAGGCCGGGGATGAGATCGCGAGGCCGATAGGGCCGCCCGAGGGTCACGTCGTAGAGTCGGGATGCGGTCGAGTCGCCTACGGGTACCGGTCGCCCCGTCAGCACACGGTACAACGTGGCGCCCAGCGCCCACACATCGACGCGCTGATCGACGCCGTTGCCGAGCATCTGCTCCGGCGCCATATAGTCGGGTGTGCCGACGACCCTGGGTTGAGTTCGGTCGCCGACGTCGTCGGTCTCAGCGGCAATCCCGAAGTCCAGGATCTTCCACACGACACTGCCGTCGGGCTCGATCGCGCGAAATAGGTTCGATGGTTTGATGTCACGGTGAATCACGCCTGCCGCATGGGCCGTCGTGAGGCCCGCGGAGACGTCGTGAACGAAACGGTCCAACTCGTCCAAGCCAAGGTCTTGCCTACGTTTCAACAACGTCGCGAGGTCGGAACCGCGGAGAAGCTCAAATGCGAGCGTCTGCGGCCCCTCTTCTATTCGGCTGATCTGAAGAACCCGGATGACGTGCGGCGACGTCAACCGCGCAGCGAGTTGCGCTTCGCGCGCGAAACGCCCAGAGGACACCATGGACGCGTAGGGGTCCGCGCGGAGCACCTTCACAGCGGCCTCCGTTGCGTCGTCCACGGCGGATGCGGCGTAAACCTCCGACATCGAACCGATTCCGATCCGGTCGCCGAGCACGTACCGACCCGAGACGGCACCGGTATACGGCCCGGGCGCGCGGTCTCCTTCCATCGTCACCATCGCCAGTTCGGCGCGGATTTCGGCGACCTGCGCCTCGGCCTGCGTGGCCCTTCGGAATTGTTCTCGTGCCGTACGGGCGTGGGCGTCCCCTTTGGCCCCGATGGCCCGAACGCTGAACCATGCCACCAAACAAAGCATCGCCGTGATGCAGACCATGAAGAGGCTGAGGGAAGCGTTGGTTCCGGTCGCCATCACGCCGACGTCCGAGAGAAAACCCAGAGATTGGGCGCCCGAGAGCGCCGCGTAGCCGACCGTCAGGATCAGCGGCACTCCGGTTGCAACGACGCGATCGCGGTCATTGGCAAACAACACGGACACAAGCACGAGACCCATGGGCGCGGGGGAAAGCAGCCCGTAGAAGGGCACCAAGGCGATTACGGCAAACGCGACGACCACGGCGTGGACGCGCGTCAAAACGACGGGCACTTGCCGTCCGGTCAGGGTGGCGCCGAGCACGCCGGCCGATGTCGCCGCCATTCCGTACATTGCGCTTACAGCGACGAGCCGAAGCCACGGGTCCCCTCCTAGAAACGACGTCCACGGGATCGCGAACAGGGTCAGTCCGATGACCACGGAGGCCCGGTGCCAAGTATCGGACGACTCCGAATTCAGGTAGGGTGCCTGTCGGTTTCTGAGGTCGACGGGCGTTTGTTCAAGAGCCACTTTGCATCCAGAATCACAGGATACAACAGTCCCACTAGCAGATCTGACGATGAAGTGTCGCTGCCTTTTGTGGTAGGCACTCGGGCAACTGTGGGGCGATCGACACGCCCGCAACGGGTTTTTCCACTGGAATGCTTCAGGTGGAGGTGATTTCGCTTCCGATGGACGGGGAGGGGCGGCGTTACGAAACACGCGTCGTTCCAACCGGGGACAGGACGCGCTGTCGCCGCTACTCATCCGGAGGGCACTGTCGCCCGTCTGCAACGTGCTACGGCGCTGGGTTTACCGGGTCGCCGAACAGCGGATAGTAGCCGCGGACTTCCTCGACGAGCGCGCCCATCGACGTCCAGAGCGCGACCACGTCGGGATCCGAAGCCTCATATACATCGATGAGTCCCTGAGGATCGGTGTCCAGATGGTACAGCGCGCGGTTGCCATCCCAGTCGTAGTTCATCTGGAGGTCGCCGCGAACCACCGACAGGTAGACATCCGACGACATCGCCGACGTCGAAAGCGTGCTCAACCAATACGAAGACCAAACAGCATTGCCTTCTGGCCAGCAGGTGACCCCAGTCCTGCGTGTGGTGTGGGCCACACACCGCCCGAACGGCGACTACAACCGCGAAATCCGGAACCTGTTTACGTGCGGCAACCTGTAGCCGGGTCACTCGCACCGGATAGCTTTTGCCCATGTCGCCCCTGTTCGCATAGGTCGCCACGTTCGCTGCCCGCCCGCGTCTACCAAGGGCGTTTTCGACCCACTCTTAAAACTGGAAATAAACGAACGGCGCGTCAGACCATCGCCCCAACACCAGCGTCCCGAAAACCAATGCCAAATCCCGAAGTCCGCGCACAAAAGCAGGCTGCCGTGCGGTCCATGCGCCAACGCGTTCGCTTCGATGCAGGTATTCACCGACTTCTGCGACGGGAATCAGCAGGATCGTGGCGAAAAAGAGCGCGGGCGCCATGTCGATGCGGTCGAAGAGCATGCCGAGCCGTTGCGGATCGAAGGACCAACCGGTGTGGATGTGGCTCATCATGCCCCACCACGCTCGCAGGTTTGCCGCGCGGAAAAATGGGTACGTCAGGTACATAATTCCAAAGGTGCAGACGACCGATAAGACGTGGTGAACCCGTGGCCAACCGGACAACCCAATCGCGTCGTAGAAACGGAGTCTTGCGGGCCGCGTCCAATCGTCGATCACCAACCACAGGCCGTTGAAAAAGCCCCACAGCGCGACCGACCAGTTTGCGCCATGCCACAGGCCCGAACAAGTGAAGACGAGGAGAATGTTGCGGTACTTCGACGTGAATCCGCTGCGGCTTCCGCCGAGTCCGAAGTACAGGTAGTCGCGGAACCAGGTCGTCAGGCTGACGTGCCAACGGGCCCAATAGTCGGACACGCTGGTGGCCAAATGCGGCTGATGGAAATTGCGCATCAATTCGATTCCGAAGATTCGCGCCGTACCCACCGCGATGTCAGAATATCCGCTGAAATCGAGCCAGATCTGCCACCCAAAACACAGCGTTCCGACGACGGTCGCGAAGCCGCTGACATGGTGGGGGTCAGAGTAGATGGCATCTGCGATCGGTGCCAGTCGGTCGGCGACGACGACCTTTTTGAACAATCCCCACGCCGCCAGCCGTAGACCGCTGATGGTTCGGTCCACGTCGAAGGGATTGTGGGTGAACAACTGCGGGAGCAAAGAACCGGCGCGCTCGATGGGGCCGGCGACGAGTTGCGGCCAGAACGACACGAACAGCGCGAACTTAAAAAGGTTGGGCTCGGCCTTCAGATCCCGCCGCCACACGTCGATGACGTAGGACATCGTCTGAAAAGTGTAGAACGAGATCCCTACCGGCAAGAGCAGGGTGGAAAGGGGAAGGGGATTGTCGGTGCCGATGGCCTCCGCCACGCGGGTGCCGAGCCCATGGAACAGGTTGTAGTATTTGAAGGTGAATAGCAGCGTGAGCTGGGTGCCGATGCTGGTCGCGAACCACGCTGTTCGTTTGAGCGAGTCCGGCAGGGCGTGCAGCTTCCGGGCGACGAACCAGTCTAGGACCGTGCTGCCGACCAACAGCAGCGCGTAGTCCACCCGCCACCACATGTAAAAGGTGTACGAAGCCACCAACTGCCAAATCCACCGGAAACGGTGAGGCAGCAGGAAGTGGACCACGACGACCGTGGGCAAGAAGACGGCGAAGGTGAAGCTGTTGAACAGCACGGGCGCCTGCTAGCCCAGCCCCGCCGACGGCACATGCGACGGATTAGCGAAGCCGACGAGGTGCCTTTGGCGTCGTCCTTGCTCCAGCAGGTCCGCAGCTTCAACGTCGTGTTCTGGATCTGCATTTGGATGGAGCTGATGGAACGGATGGCCTACTACGGCGTCCGGCTCGTGGTTCCGGTGTACATGGTGCTCGCAGCGTCCGAAGGAGGCGCAGGCCTCACCCACCTGGAGAAGGGCACGATCCTAGCGGCTTGGGCTGCCACCCAATCGTGGTTGCCCACATTCTCAGGCGGGTTGTCGGATCGTTACGGCTACAAGCGCACCCTCGTCATCGCGGTGTTGCTCAAATCGTCGGGCTACGGCCTCATGGCCGGGGCGGAGGGCTTCTGGCCCATGTTGCTCGGCACGCAAGTGCTGGCGGCCGGCACAGGCGTGTTCAAGCCAGGCATCCAAGGGACGATGGCCCACGACATCGCGCGCACGGGCAACTCGAGTCTCGGTTGGGGCCTGTTTTACCAATCCGTGAACGTAGGCTCTTTCTTCGCCGCCTACATTCCTGCCTTCACGCGCGACGTGTACGGGTGGCCGAGTGTGTTCGCCGCCTGCTCGGCGCTCGTCCTGCTCAACCTCATCCCGCTGGCCTTCTACACGGACCCGGTGGACGAGCGACAGACGGCGCCCGATCGCCGGGGCATCGGCGCCCTCGTCCAGGAGAGCTTCGTCGAACTCGTCTCCAGCAAGGTCCTGGTGGGCTTCGTCCTGATTTCTGCCGGCTTTTGGTTCGCGTTCCATCAGTTCTTCGACATGTTGCCCAATTTCGTGGACGACTGGACCGATAGCAGCGGATTGCGCGCCTCCGTTGGCCGCATGTTCGGGTGGACAACCTGGGTGACGGAAGGCGAGGCGGGCATCAACATGCCCCAAGAGCAGTTGCTCAACCTCAACGCGTTCCTCATCATGACCACGATGTTTCTTGTGGCGTGGGCCGTGAGCCGCATCCGCGTGGTGAGCAGCATTGTGCTCGGGTGGGCGGTGGCGACGTCGTCGTTGGTCCTGCTCGTGTGGTACGCCGACGTGTCGATTCTTTTGCTGGCCATCGTCGGGTTCACCGTCGGCGAAATGTTGTCGAGCCCGAAGAAGCAGGAGTTCATGGCGATGCTCGCGCCTCCTGGAAAACGCGCATTGTACCTTGGCTACGCCAACATGCCCGACGGCATCGGGTGGGTGCTCGGCAACCTCGTGGCGGGCGGGACCTACGATGAATTCGGCGACAAAATCAACCTCGCCCGTCAGTTTCTCGTCACGCAGGCCGACGGGGCGGACGTCGCCCGTTGGCTCGACCAGAGCGCCACGCTGTCCGCACCGCTGGCGAAAGAGTTGGCCACAAACTCCGGAATGGACAGCGCTGCCGCGGCGATTGACGGCTTGCGCGGGCTCACCGGCCCGGCACAAATCGAGCGGTGGGCCGAAATCCTTCCGCGTGGGACGGTGCTCGACGAGACAATAGTGTCGGTACCTACGCTTCCGACCGGTGTGGAGACGACCGCCGCCACATTGCGCGACTACTTGTGGACGACCTGCGACCCCGGCCAAGTGTGGTGGATCTTCATCGGCGTGTCCGCCTGCGCGACGGTCGGAATGGCGGGATTTGGGTGGTGGGCGAAATCCCGGCTTCCGGCGTGATCAACGCGGTCGGCGGGCCGTGAGGCGCCGCGTTAGCGCCCCTCGTGCCTTCGGACCCCCTGTTCCAGAGCGGTCACCTGCCGTGGACGGTGGACGCCACATTGGCCTGTTTGGGCCCATCGGCGCTTGACGCGCTGCCGTGGACCACGGCCTTCGACGAAATGGCCGCAGTTGAGGCGGGTGCGCACGTCAACAGCGACGAGGACCGGCAAGTCGGGCATTATTGGCTTCGCGCCCCGGAAACCGCGCCAACGATCGACATCGCGTCTGCCGTCGCCAACGCGGAAACGGCGGTTCGCGCCCTCGCCGAGGGTGTGGCCTCTGGGCGGCGGCTTTCCCCGGGAGGCCAGAAGTTTTCGCATTTGCTGCACCTGGGTGTGGGTGGCAGCGCGCTCGGCCCGCAACTGCTGGTGGGTGCTCTGGGGGCGAATGGGTTGATCGTCGCGTTCGTGGACAACACTGATCCCGACGGCATTGAACGGTGTTTGGCTGCGCACGACGATTTCCTGGGCACGACGCTAGTCAGTGTGGCGTCGAAGTCTGGTGGGACGGCGGAAACGCGCACCGCCCTGGCGCTTGTTCGGGCGCGTTTCGAGGCAAAAGGCCACCGATTCGCAGCGCACGCCATCGCGCTGACGACGGAGGGTTCTGCTCTGGATCGCGTCGCGGCAACGGAGGGCTGGTTGGCGCGTTTTCCGATGTGGGATTTCGTTGGCGGGCGCTTTTCGGTCACGTCCTGCGTAGGCCTGCTTCCAGCCGCACTGGCGGGCGTAGACGTCAGCGCCCTGCTGGCTGGTGCCGCCGAGATGGATGCCTGGACGCGGGCCCCGGATTGGCGGTCAAACCCGGCGGCGCTGCTCGCTGGCGTGTGGCACGTGGCGGGCAACGGGCGTGGCGACCGTTCTCTTGCCGTCCTGCCGTATTCGGACCGCTTGCTTCTTCTCTCCCGTTACCTTCAGCAGCTGGTCATGGAATCAGTGGGCAAGCGGCTCGATCGGGCGGGCAACGAGGTCCACCAGGGTCTCGCGGTTTACGGAAACAAGGGGTCTACCGACCAACACGCTTTTGTTCAGCAGCTGCGCGACGGAAGGAACGACGCGTTGACCTTGTTCGTGCAGGTGCTCGGCGACGGCGTGGGCCCTGGCGTGGTTGTGGGCCCCGGACGCGCCACGGCGGGAGACTGGCTCGCTGGCTTCCTGCTCGGTACCCGGAGGGCGCTCAAGGCCGGAGGTCGCCCCACCGTCACGATCACAGTGCCAGGCGTGGATGCGCGTGTTCTCGGCGGCCTCATCGCGCTCTTTGAACGGACCGTGGGTTTGTACGCGGGTTTGGTGGGTATCAATGCGTACCATCAACCCGGCGTGGAGGCCGGCAAGGTGGCGGCCTCCGAGGTGCTAGGCCTTCTCGACACGCTAACGTCGCGCTTAGCGAGACCTGTCGGCGAGGCGGCGTTGGCCAAAGAGTTGGGTTCGGACCTTGTGGAGACGCGCTACCTGTTGTGGCGGTTGCGCGAAACGGGTCGGGCGAAGACGGATGGTGTGCGTTGGTGGGCGACATGAGCCGCAGAGCGGGCTTGTTGCTGCCCGTCTCGTCGTTGCCGGGACCCTTCGGCATGGGTGATTTGGGCCCGATTAGCCGCGAGTTGTTGGCGTGGATGGAGGCAGCCGGGGTCCGCGTGTGGCAGATGTTGCCGGTCAATCCGATTGGGGCCGACGGCAGTCCGTACAGTGGTCCTTCCGGATTTGCGGGCGAGTCGCTGCTGTTGTCGTTGGACGATCTGCTGGCGGACGGGTGGATCCGGCCCGACGAGAAGACGTTCCTGCGTGGCGGACCCGTAGACTATGGGGCTGTCAGGGAGCATCGGGGCCCCATTCTGGGTGTTGCCGCGTCGCGTGTGGCGGCGTCGATCGATCTGTCCGGATGGCGCGCGGAGCGTCCGTGGGTCGACGATTGGGCGCTGTTCTCTGCGCTGACGGCGTCGGACGGGCCGGATTGGACGCGGTGGCCTGAACGCTTGCGGGAGCGGGATCCCGAGTCCATGGCCAACGCCAGGGATCGCCTCGCGAAACCGATTGCGGAGGCGCTGGGTGCGCAGTGGTTGTTCGAAAAGCAGTGGGAGCGTCTGTCCAGGGAGGCCCGCATTCGGGGCATTTCGCTGTGGGGCGACCTGCCGATTCTTGTGGACCTGTGTTCGGCCGACGTCTGGGCCTGCCCGACGGGCTGGCGTCTCGATGCGGCGCGCCGGCCAGTGGTGGTGAGTGGTGCCCCTGCCGACGCATTCAACCCGCTAGGGCAGCGGTGGGGCCACCCTCTGCCGGACCTCGAAGCGCAAAGGGCCACCGAGTTCCGTTGGTTTCGCGACCGGGCTGTGACCGCGTTGTCGCGGTTCGATACGGTTCGGATCGATCATTTCCGAGGTTTCGCAGGGCTGTGGGCCGTGCCCGCAGCGGATTCGGATGCGTTGGGCGGCAGTTGGACGCCTGGGCCCGGTGCGGCGGCCCTGGACGTGCTTCGGGCGGCCGCTGGAGACCGGTTGCTGCCCTATGTGGCTGAAGACTTGGGGGTGATCACGGACGAGGTCGTGGCGTTGCGCGACTCGTTTGGAGCGCCGGGGATGGCCGTGTTGCAGTTCGCGTTTGGCGACGATCCGCAATCAGACAGTGCCGACCATCCTTATCTGCCTCACCGTCACAAGCCTCACCAGGTCGTCTTCACAGGTACGCACGACAATGACACGTCGGCGGGTTGGTACGACGCACTGGATGAGCAGGGCAAGGACCGAGTCCGGCGCTATTTGGGCACTGACGATCGCGGCATGCCTTGGGCGCTGGTCGTCGCTGCATTGCGCAGCGTCGCGGATACAACGATCGTGCCGATGCAGGATTTGCTCGGCCTGCCCTCCACGGGCAGGATGAACATACCCGGAGTGTCGGGCGGGAGTTGGTCATGGCGGATGGGTCGCGACGCATTGAACAGCCCACTCGCCCGGCGGGTGCGCGAACAGGTCGCCTTGTCGGGGCGTTGACGCTGCTTGGCCTGATGTTGGGGTGCTCGGGTTTCACGCTCCCGAGTACGGACCCGGCCCCAAAAGGGCCAGTCGCCCCGGGGAAACGATTTGATGTGCGTGAGCGGCGCGACCTGTTTCCGAGTGCCGGAAGTGGATTTCCAACACCGGAAGCTGGGCTGGACGCGGAGCAGTGTTCTGCGTTGACGGCAGGCGGGCCGCCGATCGGGCCGGACTGTATGTCCGGTGAATTGAAATGTGGTGAAACGATTATCGGGCACACGACCGGTGGGGTGCGCCGATTCGACACACGATTTTATGAATCCAATTTCTGCACCCCTGCGACGACGGACCACGACGGGGGCGACGAACGGGTGTACCGCCTGAAGGTGCCCGACGGCGATTGGACGGCCGTCGTCACGCTGGACTCCCCGTGTGCTGATCTGGACCTGGCTGCGATGAAACACAACGACGACCGGTGTCCCACGTCGGCGACGATGGTCGGGCAGTGTGAAATGTATCCGAAAGAAGGAAAAACCCGAGAACAGGTACGTCTCGTGAGCCAACGAGAGTCTTGGTGGTGGATTGTTGTGGAGGGCAATGGGGCGGCAGAAGGGGGGTTTGCGTTGTCGGTGCAGTGTCGGGCGGGCGTGCGGTAAGGGCGGTCGCAAATCCGGGTTCGCATGGCGGAGACCGTTCTCGCATCCCCGTTCGCGTTCATCCTCGACAGACCCCATTGCAAGCAGCAGCTGACCACGGCCGGGACGGCGCTCGCGCTAACGACGCCGGTGCAGGAGTGGGCGGCCAGGGCGCTGTCCAGCCCAAGCAGGAGGCGGTCGTTGAAGTGCGCCAGGGAGGAAGATGGTGCCCCCATCGGGGTGATAGGCGTGCAGGACCCGCACCCTTCCCGCCGAGACGATGCGACGTACCGCCAACGTCTGGCCGTTCAGCGGGTGGATTGGGTTGTCGACCGTGGCGGTTTGAGCCTCGCGGATCTGGGCGAGAACCTCGGGCGAAGTACGGACGGATTCCATCCGATGCGGGCGGACTACCGTGAGCTCGGTAGTCGCGCCTTGGTGCCACAACAGGCGGATGCGGGTCAGGGGCCGCGGGACGTCGATCGGGACAAGCGCCACCTGCTGGACGAGCAATCCGAGGATCTCCTTCCGATCTTCCGGTCTGGTGGACGACGCGTGCCAGACGGCCGGGGGTCGCCAGCGAGTTGCACGATCCGTTGGCGCTGTTCGGGCGTCTTTCGTTGACGATTTCATGACAATCGGCGTTAACCCAGTTGGACACGAGCACCGCTCGCTCCGCTCGTCCGTCGCCGGGACACGGGACTTCAGCTACCTGCCCAGCAGACCCCGCGTGGTCCAGGGGAGCCGACATGGTGGTCAAGAAGAAGAATCGCGTCTCCGCGCAAATCACGGCATCAGACACGGCGGTCCAGACGGTGCTTGTGGGTCCGTGGGCGCTGCTCTACGGGTCGAGCACGGTGCGGATCGGACAGCAGCTCACGGCAATGACCGCGCTTTGCGGGTCAACGCCCGCTGGCGCACGGCGGACGTGCGAACCGATATGCCCAACGCGTGGTAGGGCCCGTTGATAAATAGTTGACCCGTCTCGGTCATTCTGAGTTTTGGGAAATGGTGTAATTCCATTCACCGTGAAAATCCCAGCGCTTGATCTGTACGGTCTCCAGTTCCCGAGCGGTCACGCGGCGTGCCTTCCTGGCATCGTCGGTCAGGCTGGAAAACGGGATTGTCAACGCCAATGTTGCCGAGTTTGGCGGCGGCATTCACGTTTCCGGGATTGCCGCGGAGCTCGACCTGTTGTCGGTGTTCAACGGGCCGGTCGGGCCGCTATGCGACCCGGCGGATAACTTCGGGGCGGAATTGATCACGAAGGATGATCGTTACTGTGCTGAGCTGAGCGCAAACGAAGGGGAACAGACGCGTCCGGCCTGCTAATAGAGAACGGTGCCATTGCCCGCCTTAAGGCGACCGCGGGTTAGTCGAAGCGTCGCCTGCCGCGGCGAGCCTACGCGCGGACGTCTGAGACATGGGTCTCGGGAAAGACCCTCTGCGCGACGAAGTTGGGTGTGGGCGCATGTTAGACGATGCGACCACCCGGGAGGGCAGATGGTGACCAGGGAGCGCCGGATGTGCACTGCGCCGCGGGTTCGTCGATGACCGCAGGCGCTGGTATGGTGGATCGCTTCGTGCGTTCGGCGCGCTGGGCGTTCCACACCACGGCGAGCCTGGTCATCTTCATCCCGCTGGTCGCCGTCTCGCGGCGCGGGGTGACGCACGGCTCCGGCATCGTCGCCAGTGGCGAGTTCGTCGCCGTCGACCACCCCGACTTCTGGCCGCCGGAAGGCACGACCGACTTCTCCCCGGGCGCAGCGGTCATCCGCCACGCGAACTCGTTCCTCGCCGACGACATGGGCGCGGACGTGAGGGGCTTCGCGGTGGCGATCCAGCGTCCGAACGGGAAACCGTTCTGGCAGTTCCTGACCAACACCGGGGAGCGGGCCGAGTGGGCGAACGTCCCCATGTGGACGGAACGGCTCTGGGGCATGGTCCGGTTCCGGGGCCACGTGTACTTCCAGCGGCACCCGGAGGCGATCGGGAACGCCATGACGGGTCTGCGCCGTGCGCCGACGTCCTATGCAGACGTGATCTATTACAGCCAGATCGCCTTGCGGCTGAACCATCCCACGCGGGCGCCCCGCCTCTTCCGGATGCGCGCGCAGCGCGAGGGCCTCGACGCCGAGTCCGGGCTGATCCCGGAGGACGCGGCCGACTTCACGCAGCAGGGAGGCGTGCCCCGCTCGCTACCCGATCCCCTCTACGGGCAGGCGTACCTCACCAAGCGCTCACCGGGCGAGCAGCGGCCGAAGGACGCTCTGCGCCAGGAGTTCGCCGATCGGCTGGGCGCGTCTCCGGTCGTTTATCTGATCCAGGCGCAGCTCCGTGCCGACGAGACCGATCCGCGGCATGTCGCCTTCGACCCGATGGTCTCGTGGGACGAGAAGCAGTACCCGTGGGAGACGATCGGCCGCGTCGAGGTCCGAGCTCCGCTCGCGGCCGGAGCGCCCAAGCCCCGCGGCTTCAGCCTCGCCGTGCATCCGTCGTTCATTGAGGTACCGGCAGCGTCCTCGGTGGACGACTACACGTCGATCGCGAACCTGCGCATGACCCTCTACGCGGTCATGGTGAAGCGCTCGACTACGCTGCCGCGGCGAATTGTCTAGGTGCCAGGCTAATAGCTAACGGCTAATAGCTAACGGCTGCGCTTGTTTAAGGACTAGACTAGCAGTCGTCCGGTGACCGGTCTGCCCACCGCACGCGCGAGCCGATGAAGACATCCTGAAATTCGTTCACATATGTGAGGCGCACGCTGGTTTCGTCCACGACGTCGATATTCCCGTGGTAGGCCGCCCCCAACGTGCTCCAGTTCCAACGACTGAAAAGCTCGAGGTTCTCCCTCGTCCAGGTGCCAGCCGCAAACGTGGCCGGCGTGATCGTCGCCGTGTCTACACAGTCACGATGCAGGACTGTGACGTTTTTCGAGCGCTCACCGGGGCCAATGGTCCCATCGCCGTTGAGATCATTGTCCGCCTCCAGCTCAACACCACGTAGACCGAGGGTCGTTCGGCACCTGCAGCGGTTGTGGTCGGCACCCACACCATCTGAAGATTGGTCAGCGTCTCAGCGCTTCCGAGGCCGACCCTTGGTGCGCCCGTGAAGATGACGGTGCCCTCCACGACCGGATCGGGACTCCATGCCGCTGGCAGGCCCGACGCGCAATTCACGTCGGTTCCGGTGCACCCGCGAATCACGATGGACTCGGTGCTGCCCACGTCGTTGCGCACCCAGGCGAAGAGCGTGATGGGAGGCACGTTGTTACTCTGGAAGTCCGCCCCGGTCACCCGCGTGGACTCCAGCAGGGGACTACCGATGTCTACGGTGCCGAGCGGCGTGAGCGGCGTGGGCGTGTCATCATAGAATGCAGCCCGAACACCATTGGTGGCACTGCTCCAATCGTCGAAGGTTACGATGTGGTCCAGGTTCGTCGGCACCGGCGCGACGTGGGCGAAGGGGATGACGGTCGCGTGGTGCCGCGCATCGACATCCATCGCAACCGCGGCCACCGTGGACCCTGACCAAGTGATTCCGGTGCGGTAGTTCTGCCACGCATCGTCGGCCGCCTCCGTCGGGCGACTCTCCACGAGCGGGACGGCCTGACCCGTCCAGGCCGCCATTCGCATCGGAGCCACATCGGCCTCAAGGTGGTTGACGCCGGGCTGGACCGCGCACTGGTCGAAAACCACGACACCCGGGTAGACGGCATTCGTGGACCCGAACACATACGGGAAGGGCGCGACGATCCGCTGCTCGACCAAGCGAAGGGGGCAGAGCAGGCCGGTATTCCCGTCCGCCACCTCGGTGAAGCAGCCAGCGGTCCCTGGACAGTTGGTGTGGTTGGAGCGGCGCGAGAACTGCCATCCGGGCGCGCCTGACCCCATGTCCGCGTTCGCGAGAAAGCTCCGCGGGTTTAGCCTATGATCCCAAAGGTTCTCGGTCGTCAACAAGCAGCGCCCGGTCACCTCGACGATTCCGGGAACCCCCGGCGTGATCTGGCGCCCGTGCAGATGGCCGATTAGGAATGGGTCCACTGGGTCAATGGGGTCGTCGAGGGGATCGTAGACCTCGTACAAAACATGAGTTGGACCCAGTGGATCCTGGGCAAGCGAGGTTGTGGCAATCCCCCGAATCAACCGGTTGGGCTCCTCCTCGAATAGCGCGCACGACCACGCAGCGGAGCCGCTGCAGGGACTCAGGGTCTTGTTGACCGTGCCCGCGATGTCGCAGACCTGCGCTTGAACCGATGCCGCAACGATCAGAATGCTCCACACGCGGCACCCCCCCCCGGACGCGGTCTGCAACCCGCG
>CAMASI010000067.1 GCA_945861065.1 Klebsiella pneumoniae
ACGCTCGGACTCATCGACGAAGGGCGAGACGTGTGGGCGACGACGCTTCCCGCTGAGGCGGTCAACCGCCTGTTGGCGGAGGTGCTCGTGCGCGCGCCGGGTGCCGATGTCACCGTGACCGACCCACCGCTGGAGTCCGTGCTCACGACCGCTTTTGGGGCCTCGCGGACGTCGCAGGCGGAGTGACGGGCATGGGGCGCCAAACACAACGACCACAGCCTATGGGCAGACGACCAGTCTATGTGCTCGCTGGTGGCCGACACGAGTAGCCAACGCCGGGCGGGCCGGTGCTGACGAGCGCCACCCCAGGGAGGATAGACGCGGTCAGGAGACAAACGCGTTGTTTCAGGCGCCCCCATTTTTCTGCCGGTCAGCGCCCTGACCCGTTTCTTCCGAGCCTTGCCCGACCTCGCACGGGTCGGATTCGCCGAAGTCGTCGCCTACCGCTCCGAACTGGTGATTTGGATTCTCACGGCGACCTTGCCCCTCGTGATGTTGGCGATGTGGGACGCCGTCGTTGCGGACGGCCCCGTGCAAGGTTTCGACCGCGACGCGATTGCCCGATACTTTGTCGCCACGCTGATCGTCCGCCAACTCGGCGCCTCCTGGTTGGTCTGGGAGGTCAACGACGACATCCGTACCGGCGCGCTTTCCGGTCAACTGCTCCGGCCAGTGGACCCGCTGCTCGTCAAGGCCGTTCCCATGGTGATGGCACTACCGCTGCGCCTGCTCGTCTTGGCGCCCATCCTCAGCTTGGTGATTCTCGCCCGGCCCGGCCTCGTCGTGTGGCCCGGCGTTGCTGCTTTCGCCTTATTTGCGTGGACAATGGTGGTGGCGTGGTGCATGAACCTCGCAGTTCAGGCCTGTTTCTGCGCGCTGTCCTTCTGGATCGACAAGAGCGATGGCCTCTTCGGTTTGTGGCTCGCGGTTTGGAGTTTACTCAGCGGATATGTGGCGCCGATGGCCATGTTTCCAGAGGCCACCCAGCACGCGCTTCGCTGGTTGCCGTTTCGGGGAATGCTCGCGTTGCCGGTGGAGATCCTCACCGGATTTCTCAGCCCCCGGGACGCCGTCGCAGACATTGCAATTCAGGCCCTCTGGGTTGTCGTCTTGGCAACGTTGGGACGTTTCTCCTGGCGTGCCGGACTTCGCCGCTACGGAGCCTTCGGTGCGTGAATGGCGTCGCACCGCACGAATCGTGGGAGCCCTGGTCCGAGTTTCATTGGCCACCGGGCTTCAATATCGGACGGATTTCTTCTTCGATCTCGTCACGGGATTTCTGCGCACCCTTGCGGCGATTGCTCCGGTTGCCTTGGTTTTCCTGTGGCGTGACGAAGTGGCCGGATGGACCCGCGATGACGCGACTGCCGTGATGGGTTTCTACCTGGTCATGCACGCGGTCATTGCCGCATTCATCGAGCCCAACCTCGGCGCCGCCGTCGAGGCCATTCGCACGGGGTCCCTCGATTTGCTCCTTCTACGGCCCGCCGACGCCCAACTGCTGGTCAGCGCCCGCCGGTTCGCGCCCGCCGCACTGCTCGACCTCCCGGTAGGCCTGGTGCTGGTCGCCGCCTCGGCAAGGCACGCCGCGCCGGTGGACATGGCCGTGGCCACGCTGCTGTTGACCTGCGGTTTGGTCGCCATGTACGGGTTGTGGTTGTTGGCAATTTGCGCGAGTTTTGTTTTCGTCCGCGTCGACAATCTACGTTTCTTATTGTGGTCGGCCGCGGACGCCGGACGGTGGCCGCGAGACGTGTTCTCCGGCACGGTCAAGTGGCTGCTGACCGCCGTTGTGCCCGTCGCCGTGGCCACGACAATGCCGGCCGAGGCGCTTCGAGGCGGGTGGAGTCTGAATCTTATCGGCGTCGGCCTCGCCGTTGCCTCGGGATTTGCCTTAGGTTCTCGGTGGGTATGGACCCGCAGTCTGAAGCGCTACGCTTCAGCGAGTTCTTAGGGGACCCATGACACCACCCGACGACGATTGGGATCCGGAAGCAGTCGTCGAAGTGCCTATCGACGGCACCCTTGACCTCCACACCTTCTTGCCGCGCGACGTCAAGGACCTCCTCCCTGCTTACCTTGAGGCGTGCCAGAAAAAGGGCATCTTCGAGGTCAGGATCGTCCACGGCAAGGGTACCGGCGCTATGCAGCGGACCGTTCACGCACTTCTCAGCCGCATTCCTATCGTCGCGCGCTTCCGGCTCGGGGACGCAACCTCAGGCGCCTGGGGTGCAACGCTCGTAACCCTACGACCGCGCCGTCCCTGATTTTGCCTAGTTGTTCTCCACCACAAAGGCGACCCTTCGATTGAGCGCCCGCCCCGCCTCATCGACATTCTCTGCGACCGGCCGCTGTGCGCCATACCCACGCGCCACCAGGAGTTCCTTCGCCACCCCGCGGGCCACCAACGCGCGCACGACCGATTCCGCACGACGTTGCGACAGGGCGTGGTTGTAAGCGAGGTCACCCACATTGTCCGTATGCCCTTCCACCACGATCTTGGTGAGGTCCGGGTGCGCGATCAGCATGTTCGCGACTTGCCCAAGCACCGGGTCAGCGTCGCCACGCAACGTGTCCTTTCCGAAATCGAAGCGGATTTCTTCTTTGATAGAGACGGTCCCGTGACCCATCTCCACCTTGGACGCCGCCAACACGAGTTTGACCGAGCCACGCCCCCCAGATTGCACGACCAACTCGGAACGCGATGGGCCCAGCGCCGCCGTCGATGCCACCACGTTCCACCGACCGGGCTGGAGCGACACCTCCAGGCGGCCATCAGCGCCCGTTTGTTCCGCGCCCCTGTCTGTGGGTCCCGTGAACCGGACCTCGGCGTCTACGGCAGCCCCCGCCTCGTCCACGACCTCCACGCCGATGGTGCCAGGTCGGGCCTTCAGTTCGACAACGCGCTCCTGCGCACCTTCAAGCAGCTTGAAGTCCACGGTTACAGCATCGTAGCCCTCCGACTCCACAACCAGATTCACCGGTCCTGGGTCCAGGTCGTCCAACATCAGCGCGCCGCCAATCGCCGTGTCCCCAACCCGCGACCCGGCCAACGTGACCCAAGCGCCCTGCACGGCGCCGCCACCGTCGTCCACAACCCGCAACAACAAGCGGGCCACACCGCTCGCCGCCTGCGTCAGGTCAAGTTCCACGACCTGCGGCGTAGCGCTCCCGATGACGTCCACGGTCGCCCGAGCCGCCCCGGCCGACGGTGACAAAGCCACCAACATCCACCGCCCAGGCGTCAGCGGCAACAGGCGCTCGCCAAACGCGTCGACCGGCATCGCGGCCATCGGCGTCGGTCCTAGCGCACGAACAACGGCGTCTGCCGCCGGACCCGCAAGCCCCCGCGCCGACACGCGGATCACACCCGACGCCCAACTCAATTTCACCTTTTGGTCTTGTACGCCCGCCACCAACTTGACCTTGCCCGTGTAGGGCGCGAACAACGAAGACGACACGTTCAGGGTCCGCAAACCGACAGGCAGCGATTCGGCTGTCATTCCACCCATGTTCGAGGTCGCGCCCAAGGGCTCGTCGTCCAACGAGACTTCGGCACCGGACACCGGCTCGCCGTCGGGGTCCACGACCTGCAACGCGAGTGTTGCCAGGCCTCCAACCGCACCAAAGACGACCTCCACGCGCTGTAGATGGCGCCCATCGACCGGCACATCCACGGTCCGTTGTTGAAGGCCGCCCGTCGACGTGAACACAATCACATTCCAACGCCCGGGCCCGACCTCCGTCACCAAACTGCCGCTCGACCCCACAGGCCGCGGATCAAGCCGAGCCGGCCCGACGAACCGCACACTGGCATCGGTCACTGGACCCTGCGCCCCGCGCACATCCACCCGAACCGTGCCGGCTTTCCACTCTACGACAGACACGTGCGCCTGCATGCCAGCGTCCAGCCCGATTTCTTCCCCAGGATGCGGGCGTGTATGGGGCGAACTTAGCACCAGACGACGCACACCCGGACCGAGATTCGCGATCTCCATCGAACCCCCGGTCGTGGCACCGTAGGCCCGACCGTCGAGCGACACGTCTACGCCTTCGACCGCCGCACCGTCGGGGTCCACGACCGACAGCGTCAGCTCCGCTGCGCCCTCTTCCGCCGGTTGGAGCACGACCTCCACATCCAACAACTTGTGCGTCGCGTCGCTGACCTCAAACGCACGAACCTGCGATCCGTAAGACGGAGACAAGACAAAGACGCGCCATGCACCCGGCGACAGCACGGCCACGCGCTCGCCTCTCGGGCCCACCGCCGCTGGCGCGAGCCGGACCGGCCCATCAAACCGCACCGTCGCATCTTCCACGAACTGGCCTGCGGGGCCTCGCACCAAGACCCGAACGGAACCGGGCACCCGGTCCAAACGAACGGAAACGGCATTCTCGCCGACTCGCAGCGCAAGGTCCTTAGCGCTGTGCGCGGTAAACGCGTCGTGTCGCACCTCAAGGGTGTGAGACCCGGGTGAAAGACCATCGATCCGCGCGTCCCCACCGGTTGACGTGCTCCCCACGGGCAACCCATCAACGAGCAGCCGCGCATCAGAAACCGGCGCGCCGTCTGCATCCGCAACCGATGCGACCACCACCGCTTGTCCGCCAATCGGTCGCACCACCACGTCGACTTCCGACAACACAGCGCCCGGCCTGTCCACCACTACCGTCCGCGTTTGACGTCCATCCCCATCGGAACGCACCTCCACCAACCACGCGCCGGGTTCGAGAACCAAATTCCCATTTTCCCAAGGCACGCGCCGGCCATCTTCCCCGATGGCGACCACTTCGGAGGCCACTTTTCGCCCTTCCTGGTCGGTCACACGCACCGGCACGACGGTGGGACGCCACGCCAACGCGACCTTGCCAGCCTCACCCACCACCGGAGGACTCACGGTCGCCGTCACGAGACCCGGCGCCTCCACGGTCACACCACGACGCCATTTCAACTCGTCCGACGCAAACCGTCCGTCTGCATCCGTGCGGCCCACTTCCGTGCCATCCACCCGAACGATCGCATTTGCAACTGGTTCACCCTTCGCATTGACGACGACCAACTCCGGCACGACGCCCCGCAATTCGGGCGCGACGTCCTCCTGTCCTTCCGGGCTGTGGGTCCAAGCAAAACCCAAGTAGCCGCGGCCCGCCGCAGCGCCCGGAGCACTGGTCACGCCACGACCCCCGCCGCCTCGCACCACCGGCCCCGCTCCAAAACGCAAATCCGCAGTGAGCAACGCCTCCACCGGGGTTCGCGCCGCCGCATCCAGGTCGCGCGCGCCATGCGCCTCCACATGAATCGCCAGTGGGCCGGCCACCACGCCAAGCGCACCGCCAAAACGGGCATCCCAGCCTCCCGCTAGGGTTCCCAGCGCGTTGACCGTTGGGCCACCTTCCACGCCGCCGTCCAACACCACCGACGCAGGCCCGAGGCGAAGCCCTGTCGTCAACAACCCGCCCGCGCGCAGGTTGCCCGAGCCCAACCATTCGGCGGCCGCACCCGTTGGAAGGTCTACATAGGGGATCACCGAAGCGGCAAACCCGTCCGCAGCACCCGCACCGAGCAGACCGACCGGAAGCCACACCTGGAGGTCGCCCAACGACGGACGGGTGGTTGCGCCCGCGGAATCTTCCCAATGAACAAATACCGGCAGGGTGACACCGACACCCACGCGCTCGTGAGGAACATACAGCCCACCTACGTTGATCCCCACGACGTCATCTAACAACGCGCTGCGAACCACCTCGTCAGGGCCGTCCGACGCCACCAACACGGCTGGCTCATCGGCGTACTCCGCGAGAAAACCCGCTGACCAACTTCCACCTTCACTGCGGAGCGGTGCCCACACCGTCATCGGTGACGCCGACGCGCCCGCCGGCGGAGGAACCTCCCCATGCGCGTCCAAAGTCTGCGCCCGCGCAGTTCCTCCCCACAGGGTCAGGCAGAAGCCCACTCGCCACACTGACACCCTCACCCCCTGACGCTTCCGCATAACCGGGCCCCCCGGCGATCCCCGCCGGAACCCGATATGCGCGCCAGGGCGGTTCGAGCGTGCTTCAGAACGGGGACCTGATCGACATCTGGGTGGTCGAGAAGCCGCTCGGCGCCGGCGGGATGGGCTCCGTGTATCGGTGCCACAACCGTTCAGCGTTGCGCATCCTCGCCGCCATCAAGGTGTTGGAAGGTAACCTTCGAAAGTATCCGGAGGCCGAGGCGCGCTTCATCCGAGAAGCCGAAATTCTGTTCGGCCTCGATCACCCCAACATCGTCAAGGTGCGCAACATCCGCACCGACGTCGATCCGCCGTATCTTGAAATGGAGTTCGTCGAAGGGCGCAGCCTGGAAGACAAGCTTGCCCGCGGCGCCTTACCCGTGGACGAAGCCGTGTCGATCATGCGTCAGCTGACGGACGCGATCTCCCACCTACACGCGAAGGGAATTCGGCACCGCGACATCAAGCCCGCCAACGTTGTCGTACGCGACGACGGAACCGTCAAACTCGTAGACTTCGGGCTCGCCATGGAGTCCGACGTCACGCGAATCACCCAGCAGGGGATCAGCTTCGGTACCGTGTCCTATGCGCCGCCAGAGTGGATCAACCCGGACAAACTCGACCCGGCGTTGTGGGACCTGTACGCCGCCGGAGTTGTGTTCTACGAAATGCTGACTGGAAAAGTCGCGTTCGGCGTGTCGGGGCAAGGAAACGCGCGCCAACAGGCGTTGCAGGTGATGATGGCCAAACAAGGCCACACACCGCTCGATCCCGGTGACGCGGCGCCTACTGCCTATCGCGAAATCGTCAAAGGGTTGACCGACCCCGACCCAGCCGCCAGAACACAGACGGCGGACGAGGTGCTCCGCGCACTCGACCGCGCGTCCAAAGACACGTCTTGGCTGTCGCCTTTGCCTGTCACGCGCGAGGTTGACCGCCCCGAAGCTTGGGCAACTGCGTCGGCGATGCCCACCGTCACGCTGGACACGCCCAGAACCCCGTCCATGCCGTCCTCCTCTGCGCTGATCTGGGCCGTCGGCGCCTTGGCGATATTGGCCGCTTTCGGTTCCGTCAGTATGGCGGGCTGGTACCTGGCCGGGCTCACCGGCACCGCGACCCGCGACCTGCGTGTCAAAGTCGTCGGCGTACCCGCAGACCTGCACGCCTCCATCGCCGTAGGCGATACGGCTGCCCGCCCCGACGGCGATGGTTTTGCGATCCTCAATGTGCCCACTGGCGCTCGAACGATCGACTGGGCGCTAGGCAAAGACTGCGGCGAAGCCTGTCCAGGTGTCGGTTGTGCCACGTGGTGCAGCAGTGGGTCGTTGCAAATCGCTGTGGAACTAGGCGTGGGCGCTCAGGAAGTGCGGCTCAGTTTGGTACCCCCGAGCCCGCGCCCCGTACAAATTTCCGTGACCGGCGGACCCACCGACGCGCAGATTCACGTGCAGCTTGCGGGACAAACGGCGACCGCGAAGGCGGGCATCGCCGCGCTCGCAGCCGTGGCTCCTGGCCAATACGCCTTACGCGTCACTGCCGGAGATTGCCCTGCCGAGTGTTCCGGCGCTTGCCCGCCCGGTTGCGTCGAGTCGCGACTCGACCTGACAGTGCCTGTAGGGTCCGGCGTCGTGCAGCGCATCGTCGCGTTGCCCGTCGGTCTCGCCGCCGCGACACCGGCCCCGAACGCACCCAGTGCCGCGCCGACAACGCCAAGCGCCATGCCGGCGCCCCGACCGTCGCGTCCTGGGCCCACAGCTCCGGCCCCGGTTCCGGCGGGCGCCCTTACCGTGGGACCCCTCGTGACGACGTCCCAATTTGCTGCATTTCTGGTCAAGCGCCCAGAATATCAACGGCAGGCCATGTTGGAGAAAAAAAGGGCGGATGAAGCCTACTTGGAGGAATGGGACGGTGCCACGCCGCCCCCCAACGCAACGCCATTCATGTCGTCTGTTTCCTGGCGCGCGGCCTCCGATTATTGTCGCGACCGAGGCGGGCGATTGCCGGGCTTGACGGACGGACCGACGTCGTGGGCAGCGGTCGGAGACGCGCCGATGGCCGAGTTGCGCCAGACCGACGCCGATGGCCCCGCCGCCCTACGTTTTGACGGAATCACGCTTTCTGCGTCGACCCGAAATATTGTTCCCGATGCGGGTTTCCGGTGCGCCAAGAAGTAGCCGCTTACAACGCGCCACGGCTCCCGTGGTGGAGTCCCGTGCGATGGGTAGAATCCTCGATCCATTCGACTTTTCGTCGCTACGGATTCGAAGAGCGTACCGCAACGCTAGGCGACGCCGTGGTTCGTTACCGCGTGGGCGGTACTGGACCGCCCCTCGTGCTGGTCCACGGGTTTGGCGCGGACGGGGCGTGGTGCTGGCAGCGTCAGGCACGCCTTGCCCGCAGACGCCGGGTGATCGTACCTGACCTCCTGTGGTTTGGTGGGAGTCGCAGCGAGCGGCCACCGTCGCTACGCGCGCAGGTGGAAACACTCGGCGCCCTGCTCGACTACGAGGGGGTGCCGAGAGCCGATATCCTTGGCGTTTCTTACGGTGGGTTCGTCGCCTTTGGGCACACGATCCGAAAGCCTGAGCGCGTTGGAAAGCTTATTCTCGTGGCCAATCCGGGCCCCATCTGGTCCGCTTCAGACCAGGCCGGCCTATTGGCGCGGCACAGAATAAAGACGTCAGCGGAACTGGTGGTTCCCACCGATACGGCTGGCGTGCGTCGCCTCATCGAGATCGCGTGGAAACGCCCTCCACCCACCCCAACTTTCATACTCGACCACGTTCACCAACTCTTGTTTCACGATCAGGTCGACGAACAACGCGCCTTGATCGCAGAACTGGAAGCCATCGACAGCACGCACGACAACTGGGTGGTTCCCCATCCCACGTTGCTCATCTGGGGAGAACAGGACTCGTTATTTCCCGTCGACGCAGCGCACCGCCTGATCGCTGCCATCGGTCCGCACGCCGCATTGCGCGTTTTGGCGGGCACGAAACACGCGCCCCACCTGGAGGCGCACAAGGCGTTTAACGCGGTTGTGGAGTCGTTTCTGGGCTGACCTGGGGCGCGCTGCGACGGCTATCGTACGTGCGAGGCCAAATGACCCTGGGGCGAGACGAAGTCGCGTTAGAGCGCCACCATGTCGGCCCCAGCCGCCCTGCCTCTGCTCACCGGATGGGGACGCCTCGGCGTCCCAGCGATCGAACGCCGGGGCGAAGACCTCGAACGCCTCGTCCGCGGCGCGGTGCTTTGTCGCGGACTCGGCCGCGCCTACGGCGACGCTGCACTTCCTCCGCCCGGGTGCACGGAGGTCATCGGAACCTCGCTTGCCGACCGAGTCCTGGCGTTCGACCCCAGTTCCGGCCTGCTCCGCGCCGAGGCGGGCCTCAGTCTCAACCAACTGAAAGACAGCTTTCTCACCCGCGGTTGGTTCGTACCCGTCACGCCTGGTACCCAATTCGTCACGCTCGGCGGGATGGTCGCAGCCGACGTCCACGGCAAGAACCACCACGTCGCGGGCACCATCGGCCAGCACGTTCAGTCCCTCCGAATCGCTGTCGCCGACGGCAGCGTCGTCACCGCATCCCGCACGGAACACCCCGATCTATTCGTCGCGACACTCGGCGGCATGGGCCTCACCGGCCACATTCTTGAGGTGAGCCTCACCTTGGAGGCCATTCCCAGCCCGTGGATCTGGGAAGAGAGTCAACGGGTCGACAACATCGACGATTACCTGGCCGCACTCGATTGGGCCGCGCCGCATTGGCCGATGACGGTCGGATGGATCGATTGTCTCGCGACCGGACGAAACCTCGGCCGGGGAATCCTCATTAAGGGCCGGTGGGCGACGCCCGAAGAAGCCCCGTCGGCGCCCCCGAAAAAGGGCAACCGGGTGGCCCTGCCCTTTGATTTCCCCGGATGGGCCCTCAACGACGCCACAGTTTCCGCATTCAATACCGCATACTACTGGAAACACATTTCGCGCACGCGCACCGGAATTCGGCACCCGGAACCCTTTTTCTACCCGCTCGACGGCATCCATCACTGGAACCGCATGTACGGCCGACGCGGTTTCACGCAACACCAATGCGTGCTGCCCCGCGAAGCCGGTCACAGCGCCGTCAAACGGTACGTCGAATTGCTCACAAAACGTGGCGGCGCCTCGTTCCTTTGCGTCATCAAGGATTGCGGAGCCCAGGGGGAAGGCCTGTTGAGCTTCCCGCTGCCAGGCACCTCCGTCGCACTTGACCTGCCGTGCCGCCCTGACACGCCCGCCCTCGTACACGAACTCAATCGTTTTGTGCTCGATCATGGCGGCCGCATTTACCTCGCCAAGGACACATTCACCCGCGCGGCGGACTACCGGGCCATGGAGCCACGGCTCGACGCGTTCCTGGCCGTTCGCAACCAGTGGGACCCCACCCACAAGATTCGGTCGGCCCTGTCCCATCGCTTAGCCTTCGACCCACAGGAGACCCCGTGATCAGCCTGCTCGCCGCCATGGCATTCGCTACAGAACTAGACGAGGTGGTGGACAAGTTCAACTTTACGCTTGCCACGACCGGCGACGATGCGGTCACCTCGGTCGCCATCGACAGCACAGACACGATCGTCGCTTCCGGTTTCACCGCCAATGCCCTCGCGGAATCTGGCAGCGACAGTTGGCTCGCAAGTATCGATTCTGCGGGCCTCGCGGTGTGGACAGAAATCGTAGACGGCGGCCCTGTGGGCGACGGTCGTTTCGACAGCACGGATCGGTGGAACGGCGTCGCCGTACACCCCACCAACGACGATATTTCCGTGGCGGGTGTGATCTCCGGAAACCCCGTCAATCACTGGACCGTGCGCAGCTACGACCCCACCGGCGTGCAGCTGTGGGAACACAGTTACACCGATGGCATCCTCAGCGCGTGGCAACAAGCCTCCGCCGTCGCCGTTTCGGACCTCAACGTGTACGGCACGGGCAGTTCGTACCGTAACGACGCCGTGCTCGGGCGCTGGCTCGGTTTTCGATATGATGGCATCACCGGCGCGATCAATCTGACGCCGACCATCACGTACGACGTGCTCGGCTACGAGTTCGCCAGCGACACAGCCACCGACGTCGCCGTGCACACCGACGGCAGCTTCGTCCTGGCCGGATTGCGCGGTGTGTCTGACGACGGCGGCGCGTTGCTTGCGGACACGGACTGGCACGTCCGGAAGTACGACGGCTACGGTCTGCTGGTTTGGGAAGACACCTACGCTGGAGGCACCGGCCTGTACGACGCCGCCACCAGCGTCGCTATCGACGATGAGGGAAGCGTCTACGTGGCCGGTTATGAGAATGTGGGGACCGATAACGAAGGTGGCGCGGACTACGATTGGGTCGTCACGAAGTATGAAGCGGCCGGATACTACGAACTCGCGACTGTGGTCTGGCGCGTCACGTCGGCGGGTCCCAACGGTGGTTCCGATCAAGCCTTCGCAGCCGCCATCGACAACGAAGACCACGTGCTCGTCGGCGGCTACCAACAAGACGCCACCGGAAACGCACAATGGCGCCTCGCCCAGTTTCACAACAACGATGGCGACGTTGATTCCGAGAAACTGTGGGACGCCCCCAGTGGAGATGGAACCATTCTCGGTGTGGATTACCGCGACTTTTCCTGGGTCGTTTCCGGCGCCGTGAGCAACGGTACGGACAATGACGGCCTCATCGTCGCCCTGGAAGAGGACAGCGATGGGGACGGCGTCGGCGACAGCAACGACGGCTGTCCGGACGACGGCACTAAGACCGAAGCCTTGATCTGCGGTTGCGGCGTTCCCGACGTGGACTCCGACCTCGACCTAACCTTGGACTGCGAAGACGATTGTCCGACCAACCCCGACAAGATTGAATTCGGCCAGTGCGGATGCACACTCACGGAAGACGACACAGACGGAGACGGGAGCCTAGACTGTAACGACAACTGCGCCGAAGACCCCAACAAGACCGCGCCGGGAATCTGCGGCTGCAATGTACCCGACGACGACACCGACGAAGACAATGTGCGCGACTGCGACGACGCCTGCTCCAATTCCGAGCCGGACGTGAAAGTGGATGAATACGGTTGCGTTCCCGAGGAACCCACCGAAGATACCGACGCGACCTCCACCGACACGCCTTCCGACAGCGGCTGCGACTGCGACCATGCGCCCAGTTCCTTCGCGTGGGGATGGCTGGCCATGCTCGGGTTCATGCGCCAACGGCGTCGCTGACGCGGAAGGCCAAGTTGATGCGGTGTCGCGGGCCTGCGCTCCTCGGTCACGGGCGATGCAGCCCGCTCCCTTCGGTGCTCGACTCCGCTCCTTGCCTCAACCTGACCTTGCACGTCAGTCGAGCGGCGTCTACAGGCGCCCCCGCCGCGGCTCCTCCCCCTCAAAGCGTTCCATGGCCACGGCGCCCACAAACGCCCGGAATTTCGTCTCGCCGAGAATGGACTCCAGTCGACCGGCCTGATCGAGCCGGATCTGCCGAACCTCGCGTTTGACCTCCTCCCATCCCACCTCGCCGACATCGACCCGGTGCAACGATTCGCTAATCTGCGCGGTGGTGTCGATGACCGCGTCTTCGACCTGCCCAAGCGTCTCGTCGGTCCAGCCTGAGGTGCTGGCGTGGGCCTGCACCCGGTCGAGCAGACCCGTCACCAACTCGTCGCGGGTCTGTTGGCGCGCACCCGCCCTTTCCTGAGCGTCGCCAATCCGTGGGGTTCGAGACGACACATCCGAGCGCACCTGTTCTAAATGGCTCGACCGCGCCGCCGACGCTTTCCGTACTGCCGCGGGCTGGTGCTCCGAAGCCCGGGCCTCGCGCACGTGCCCAGGACCACTGCCATCCACCCTCGCCACATGGGCGCGCCCTGCCCGGTGCGGTTGCTCCTCAAATTGCCCAGACGACACCGTCCAGAGAATTCCCAGCGACATCGATGCGCAGACCGCCGCAATGCCACCTAGCAACCAGCGCATGTCCCACCCCGGAACGAATGCAGGCTAGCCCGCCCGCGCCTCGATTTTGTCATGGTGTGTCACGGCGACGCAACCCTTTTCGGTGCAGACGGCACAGCTTCCGAAAGACGTGCCAACGCCCATCGCACGAGTCGGAACGGATGTTCGGCTTCCTTCGGTGTGAATCGGACTTCCACTTGCACGGGCGGACCGGGGCGTTGGGCAAAACGTTTCGGGTGCGCCAACAGGACCTCCGCGATCGCCCCCACCAAACGGCTGGAGGGGTGCAATTCGAGGATCAACCGAACCTTCAACCATTGGCACCGCGCGATTCCTAACTCTCGACAGCGAATGCGGGTGGCCACGAGGCCGCCTAGATTGCGGGCGACGTCGGGCAGTGGCCCCACCTCGGCTTCCAACTCGTCGAGCACGGTTTCCACCCCCGCATCCGACCCTGCCGCCGAGAGTCGCCGATACCACGCCAGCCGCTCCGTCACGTCTGGAACCAAGGCGTCGGGCAAGAACGCCGGCACCGGAACCTCAACGATAGGCTCCAGACGCTCCACGTCGGAGTTGCCCTTGGCATGTTGAACGGCCTCCTCCAACAACTGGACAAAGGTCTCCCACCCCACCTCAGCGATCTGGCCGGACTGGTCCACACCGAGCAGATTGCCCCCTCCGCGAAGCTCAAGGTCCGCGGCGGCAATCCGGAACCCAGCGCCAAGCTCGGTATTTTCCTCCAACACCCGAAGCCGCCGTCGGGCGTCTGACGACATCACCTCAGGAACGCCAAACAAGGCCGTCGCCCGCACGGCCCCGCGACCCACCCGGCCCCGAAGCTGGTGCAACTGACCGAGCCCGAACGCGTCGGCGCCGTCCACCACCAGCGTGTTCACGTTGGGCAAGTCGACCCCACTCTCTACAATGCTCGTACACACAAGCACATCCAACGACCGCTCCACAAAACGCACGAGTACGTCTTCGAGCTTGTGGGGGTCCATCTGGCCATGAGCCACACCGACTCTCGCGTCCGGTACCGTCTCCCGAACCCAATTCGCAAATTCGCTTAGCGACGCAATTCGGTTGTGAATCACAAAGGCTTGCCCGCCTCTCGCGAGTTCAGGCTCGATGACGTCGCGCAGGCGGCCTGGCGTGAGCGGCGCGACGACGGTGCGCACAGCCAGCCGATCGCGCGGTGGTGTGTGAATGACGCTGACGTCCAACACACCCGTCAGCGTCATTTGCAGCGTGCGCGGAATGGGGGTCGCGGACATGGCGAGCACGTCCATTGCATCACGCAATCGACGCAGTTTGTCCTTCTGTTTCACCCCGAATCGGTGCTCCTCGTCGACCACCCACAACTCGAGCCGAGCGAATCGCGTCTCGCGCGACAACAGCGCAACCGTGCCTACGACGACGTCGATGGAGCCGTCCGCGAGGCCGGACCGAACGGCTCGTTCTTCCGCCGGCCCCAGAAATCTTGACAGGTGGGCGACCTTGACGCCGTGGTTCGCCAGGCGCTCCCGGAACGATCGCACATGCTGGTGCACAAGCACCGTCGTCGGGCACAACACCGCGACTTGCCCGCCACATTCGACCACGCGCGCCATGGCTCGGAGCGCCACTTCCGTCTTTCCGAAACCCACATCCCCACACAACAACCGATCCATCGCGTGCGGGCTGCCGAGGTCAGCAAGGACCGCCTCAATTGCTTCCAATTGATCCGGGGTTTCTTCGTAAGGAAACGACGCTTCGACGGCGCGGTACAACCGGCCTGGGGGCGGCCGAAAATCTCGTTCGGCGGCAGCCCGGCGCGCATACAGCCGGACGATTTCGTCGGCCGCGGACAAGAGTTTGTCTCTGACCTTCCCTTTCCGAGCCGCCCAAGACACACCGCCGAGCCTGTCCAACGGCGTGTTCTCGGCGTCTCCGCCCGCCCAGGGCGCGAGTTGATCGAGGGCATGAACCGGCACGAACAACAGGTCGCCGTCTCGATAAGCAACCCGAGCGAAATCTTGCTCGGCCTGCTCGACGGGAAGGCGTTGCAACCCACGGTATTCACCCACACCGTGAAGCCGATGAACGACCCGGTCGCCCACTTTGAGCCGGCTGACGTCCGTGATCCCGTGATCGAGCACGGTCCGGCGCTCCGTACGAGCCGCAGTGCGCGCCCCGAACAACGCTGCGACCGGGATGAATGCCAACAACGATTCCGGCGCCACAAAACCGCCCGGAAGGTCGCCGATGACCACCGCGACCTCCCCACGCCCGACGTCACGTGGGCCAGACCTTGGTGTCGGCGTGATTCCGTGAGGAGCGAGCAAGGCGGTCAACTGGTCGGCCCGGCGCGCGTTCTCAACGACAAGGCCGAGCGCAACCCCGTCTTCTGCCAGCGCGCTCAACCTCGCCAACACCGGCGCAAGATCTCCTCCGCGGACCGAAAAAGCGTCGGGTGGTACGGCCCGGAAGTCAACACACGGGCCCTCCGCTGCGACCGACCACACCGGGAGGCCGCCCGCCAAGGACAACACGACCTCGTCTGCCGGAACATACCTTTGGGAAGGCGGAATCAGCGGACGGTCTGCCTCGTCGACTTCGTTCCACCGACGAACCGCCAAACGCTCAAAATCGCGAGCCGCAGCCGCGACCGCATCCGGATGAACCACAATCACGCGCAAATCCGTCAGCATTTCCAACGGCGGCGCCACCTCGACCAGGGCGGGAAGCCACGCATCCAGGCCCCCAAACCGCACGCCAGCGCTCAGGTCCTCGATCACGGCCCTGCGCAGTTTTACGCCGCGGTTTTGGCTTACGACCTCGCGTCCCAGCGTCTCCGCCAATCGAATCAAAGAATTCGCGTCGATTCGTTCCTCGCGCGCCGGAGGAATCGTCGCGCGTTTCATTCGGGCGACAACCGCGCCGGTCACGGGGTCCAATCGCTGGAGGGCCTCGATTTCATCGTCGAAGAAATCGGCCCGAACCGGGCCCGGTTGACCCACCGGCCACACGTGCAACACGTCTCCGCGCACTGTCACCCGGCCCGGCGCATCCGCATGGGCCGCAACCAGGTAGCCCGACGCGCCCAACGACCTCACCAACTCGTCTCGGTCTACGACAAGGCCGGGCACGAGCTGCGTGGTCCCGAATTCTCGCACCGCTCGTGTCGGCATCCTCTGTTGCAGGGCACGCACCGCGGCCACGACAACCACCGGTCGAGGGGATTGGACCCGCGCGAGCGCCAACAAACGGGCAACTGCGAGTTCGGGGTCCGGTGAAAAACCATCGTAGGGCCGATGGTCGTCCGCCGGGAACGGCAGGACGACCAATTCCGGGCCAAAAAACCGCAGCCCGCGGACCAGCCGCTCTGCCCGGTCCGACCCGTCAAGCACCACCAGAACACGGCTCCACGCCGCCGCAGCCGTCGCAATGGCATGGGCCAAGGCATCGCCAGGAAGGCCCGCCCAACCTATGCCCGGGGCCATTTCCGCCGCCGCCTCGGAGAGCGCCCGGACACGACGCAGCGCCTGAGACGCGCCGACCGAACCGATCACGAAGGCGTTGGCGTCAACACGTCGTCCGCAATCGCATCGCGTTGCCCCAGGATCAACTGCTCGCGCTCCACGCGGTCATAGTAGAATTCCAAGTACGCGAGCTGCTCGACCCAGAGCACGACTCCCACGACCAGGCCGGTGAGAATCCTCAGCTTTAGACTTGGTACCGACGGGTCGATGAAGCTCGAAAAAAACGCTTGCTGACCCTCGATCGGTATGACGATTGCGGTCTGGACCACGATCCACAGAATTGCTCCGATGAAGTACAGCCGGAACACACGCCCGCGCACCGGCGCCGTGAGTTTGCGGGAACGCGCCAGTGCACCCGCTTTGGGCTCCAACACAGCAACCATATCCGTCAACGCGAGTTGGACCTGCGCGAAAATGCCCGGCAAGAGGATTTGCATGCCAATCAGGTAGAAATGTATGTAGGCGCCATGGGCCACCGCGACCGGGACCGCACGGGTCGCCATCTCCGACAACACAGCACCCACCGGCACAGGCGTGCCCTCGTGGGCTGCATGGCCAGCACGAATCACACCGATGGCACACACCGCGCCAAACACGGACTGGTACAGCAGATTGAATGCGAACACGAGGAATATCATGGGTCCGGGACCCACGGGACCCGTGCCGCTCAACGAGACGAAGTACCAAGCCCCGCCAAAGAATACCGCGGGCGCCAAGAAGAGGGTTGGGAACCAGCTTGCGGCTGTGGCCTCCCGCCTCTTTCCGATCTGCACCACGAGGTACAGAACAAGGAACAGCGCCACGACCGAACATCCCTGCCACACCAACGCGATGTTTGCGGGATCATAAGACCGAGCGTCCTTGAGCAAGCCGATCACAAACTCAACGCCCAACAGCCCGAACAAGTTGAACAAAAGCGTGACGGGCAAGCCAACCGCCGCGCTGCGCAGCGCAAGCAGCGCGCCGCGACGCCAATAGACGAAGACATTGGGAATCTTCGGTAGGGGCACCTTGGCCAAGTCCGCTCCATTCGACAGGGTCGGGCGCTAACGCGGCAACCGACCCCTCAACGCACGCAACTCCGATCCGACAAGTCAGCAGGGGGCATCATGATCATCGGACTTGGCCTTGTCGCGACAGCGACGGCATTTGACGTGCAGACCACAGATTCTGGGGTCCTCCTGAGTTGGCTCGACCTGCCAGCCACCTGGGTGTACGCACCGGAAGGCGCTCCACCGGAAGTCGTCGCCGAACCCGCGTTGAACGCCGCGTTTGACACGTGGTCCCTCGTAGACGGCAGCCGCGCTCAGTTCGTCGAGGGCACCGCAACTCCCACCGCAGCCTCCCAAGCGGATGCGGCCAACACCGTATGGTGGGACACCAGCGGCGAAACCGTCGGCGACACTCTTGCGTTCACGTCGACGTGGTCAGATGACAACGGCATCCTCGTCGCCTTCGACATCGCGTTGAACCCGGCGTTCAGCTGGGCCGCCGGCGATTACGACCTGCAATCCACCGTCAGCCACGAAATCGGCCACGCGCTAGGCCTCGGCCATTCCGCCGAAGTGGACGCCGTGATGTTTCCAACGCTTACCGATGGCACCACCGTCCGTGAACTCGCGCTGGACGACGAAGAGGCCGTGCGATTCCTTTACCCCGATGTGCTGTTTGACCCGCTCGCCTGCAACACGGCGACAGGTGCGCCGATTCCGCTCTCCGTGCTGATCCTTCTGGCAATTCGGCGTCGGAGCCGGTGATGGAGGCCGTCGAAGACATCGCCATCGCCATGCTTTCCGCCGTCGATGTGCCCGTGATTCGCGGTGTCGTCACGGAATTGGCCACTGCGATCCGCGGTCATACCGTGTGGACCACCTACCGGGTTGTGGTCGAAGAGGTGCTGCGCGGCGACCCTGCTGAGATCGTGACCGTGACCCTGCCTGGAGGCGTCTTCGGAAGCCAGGTGCAACGCGCCACCGGCTGGCCCTTATGGAAAGCCGGCGACGACGTGCTGGTATTCGTCCCGCCGCTTGGGACCGTGCCCGCCCAGGCAGCGTGGCGTATCGGAGACGGTAGCCGACTGACCGATCACCTGATGCTTGTGGACGTAGAAGAAGCGCTCCGCGGCGGCTGAGTTCACACCCAGACGTCCTCTGCAAACCACTGGTCCTCTCGCAGGCTCAGGCTCACATGATGGGCCCGCCCTCGGCGAACGCGAGGCACGACCGCAGCATTGACGTAGGTCAGCCCGTCTTGGGTGACGATGGCCGCACGCATGGGGTGTCGATGAACGTGTCCAGCGACCACTACGATCGGACCTGACCGCGTCTTGCGCGCATACAACGCCGCCTCAGCCAGGTCAGGGTCCCCAAGGTCCACCGGCCCTAAGGCAAAAGGCGCCGTGGGAACCGACCCCAACCCCTTCGGCCCATTGTGGCCCATCAGGATCAGCGGACCTGGTGTTGCCTCGTCCACCAACGCACACAGGCGGGCGGCGGACTGCGCCATTGAGCTGACGCCATAGCGCCGAGCGATCCGCTCATGAAACGGGAAGGTGCGGCCGTCCATGGCGTGTGGCCGACCGAGCACCACCGAAACGTCGCCAAATCGATGGTGGCTGTACCCGCCGAGGGTGACCGGCCCCAACGCCAGTCTGAGCGCTTCCACCGAGGCGTCCAGGCCCTTCTCCCAGCCGGCGCCAGCCAGCCTGACGCCTTCCAACCACACCTGGAGCAAGCTGGGTCCATCGTGGTTGCCAAGCATCATCACCGCGGGTTTGCCGACGCCGGCAATCCGCGCCGCGGTCGCGAGCAGGCCTTGATGTGCGTAGCCGGGAAGATCGCCGACAAACAGCACAGCAGCATAGTCAGAGGCACCAAAAAAAGCGTTGTCGCGAGGTCCCCACACCTGATGCACATCACCGATGACTGCGATCCGCACATGGCCCCCACGAGCGGTTAGCTCAGAACAACGGGGCCATCCTCGGGCGGGGGACCTATGTTGACGACACTCGGAGTGTTTGCCGCGTGGGTGTTGACGCCTGAGGCCTCCGCGCAGGTCGTCATTCAAGAGGTCTACGCCGATCACAACGGCGGTAACGACGCCAATTGCGACGGGCCGGGGCAACCCGTGGACAACCTGTTCGTGGAGATCGTCAACCACGGGGTCGTCGCCGTAGACACGGTTGGTTGGGAACTGCTCGACGCCGGCGGCGCCCCGCTGCACATCTTCGACAGCTTCATGTTGCAGCCTGGCCAAGGCATCGTGCTGTTCGTCGGCGGCAACCCCACGTTTGGCGCGCCCGACACCGCTAGCGTCGATCCCTGGTGTATGGCAGACCTGTCCGACGTGTGGGTGCTCGTCATGAGCCACGGGCACGCGATTGGAAATGACAGCCCGGGTAGCGTCAGCCTGGACATGGGTGGCGACACGTCCCTGTTCTCGTGGCCCACCGCAGCCAGCGGGGAAAGCCTCAGCCTCGCCGATGACGGCACCGGCTCCCCCACCCCTCACACCACGTTGGCACCCACTGTCGTCATTTCGCCGGGCACTCAGACCACGGGCACGCCGTGGATTCCGATTTGCCCCGAAACCCGCTTCCCCGACAACGATGGGGACGGCTTCGGCGACGGCGACCTCGGGCAAGCCCATTGCCTGGAACCGGGTTGGGTCGACGACGACACGGATTGCGACGACCTCGATGCCGAACGTTTCCCAGGAAACCCGGAGTTGTGCGACGGCCTCGACAACAACTGTGACTTGGCGCTCCCCCCGTCAGAGACCGACGACGACGGCGATGGCGCTGTCGAGTGTGATGTTTCCATTCCATGGTCCGGAATCGACAGCGGTGACGACTGCGACGACGCAGACCCAACCGTGTTCCCGGGCGCCGACGAGCTGTGTGACGGCATTCCCAACACCTGTGGCGCGCTTCCTTCCAACGAATCCGACGCGGATGTAGACGGATTCGTGGTCTGCGACCTGGACGGCTGGGTAGGCGACCCCGGCGTCGTCGGCGGCCTGGACTGCGACGACGACGACGACCTCGTGTTTCCCGAAGCCCCCGAAGAGTGTGACGGCGTGGACACGGATTGCGATGGCAACCTGCCCGTCGACGAGACCGACCCTGACGCCGACGGCCGCGTCGCCTGCGATTTCATCATTTGGCGGGGGGTGTCGGTGCCCGCGGGCGGAAACGACTGCAACCCCTCCGACGCCACGGTATTTCCCGGCGCTCCCGAGAAATGCGACGGTCAAGCCAACGCTTGCACGGTGCTTCCAGTCAACGAGATCGACAGCGACGCCGACGGCTGGGTCGAGTGTGTGATCGACGCCGGCGGGTGGGACACCCTCCCCGTCAAAAAGGGCGTGGACTGCGACGACACCGATGGGACCGTGTTTCCCACCGCACCAGAGCTGTGTGACGGCCAGGCCAACGCGTGCACGTCGGTACCGGCCAACGAAACCGACAATGACGCGGACGGTGCCGTCGAATGCATCGTAGACGTCGGCGGCTGGGACGGCATCCCCGTCAAGACCGGCAACGATTGCAACGACGGTGACGACAACGTTTTCCCCGGCGCGCCGGAGCTGTGCGACGGTCAGGCCAACGCCTGCACCGCCTTACCGGTCACGGAGATCGACAACGACGTCGACGGATTCGTCGAGTGCACGGTCGATCCCGGCGGTTGGACTGCAATCCCCGTCAAACAAGGGGGCGATTGCAAAGACACCGACGCGACCGTATTCCCCACCGCGCCAGAGTTGTGTGACGGCCAAGCGAATACCTGCGGCGCCTTGCCCACCAACGAAGTGGACAACGACGTGGACGGTTTTGTGGAGTGTACAATCGATGCGGGCGGCTGGGACGCGGTGCCCGTCAAGCTCGGCGCCGACTGCCTCGACACAGACAGCACGGTGCACCCGTCCGCTTCGGAGCTGTGCGACGGTCAGGCCAACGCGTGCACGGTCTTGCCAGGCACCGAGGTCGACAACGACGGCGACGGCTTCGTCGAGTGCACCCTGGACCCAGGTGGGTGGGACGCTGTGCCAGTCAAACTCGGCGGCGACTGTTTGGACACCGACAACACCGTGTTCCCAAGCGGTCCAGAGTTGTGTGACGGTCAGGCCAACGCCTGCACGGTGGTGCCCGCCGACGAAACCGACAACGACGGCGACGGCTTCGTCGAATGCACCATCGACGCAGGCGGTTGGAACGCCGTACCCGTCAAACAAGGCAACGATTGCAACGACGCAAACAGCACCGTGTTTCCGTTGGCCACCGAGCTGTGTGACGGCCTCGCGAACACCTGCGGCGCGTTGCCCACGAACGAAGTGGACGACGACGCAGACGGCTTCGTCGAATGTGTGATCGACGCGGGCGGTTGGGACGCGGTCCCAGTCAAGCTCGGTGCCGACTGCCTCGACACCGACGCCACGGTGTTTCCGAGCGCCTCAGAGCTCTGCGACGGGTTGGCGAATACCTGCGGCGCGCTCCCAAGCAACGAAGTGGACAACGACGTCGACGGCTTTGTGGAATGCACGATCGACGCGGGAGGCTGGGACGCCACGCCCGTGAAACTCGGCGGCGACTGCGACGATACGAACGCCACCGTCAAACCGCTCGGCGCAGAACTGTGCGACGGCCTCGCCAACGCCTGCACCGTGTTGCCAGCCACCGAAATCGACAACGACGCGGACGGTTTCGTCGAATGCACCATCGATCCAGGTGGATGGGACGCATTCCCCGTCAAACTCGGTGCCGACTGCATCGACACCGACGCGACCGTGCACCCGTCAGCATCTGAACTTTGCGACGGCCAAGCCAACACCTGCGGCGCGCTGCCCCCCAATGAAATCGACGACGACAGTGATGGCTTCGTCGAATGTACGATCGACGCAGGCGGCTGGGACGCGGTGCCAACCAAACTGGGCCTCGACTGCGACGACACCGACAACACCGTGTTTCCCGCCGCCTCAGAGCTGTGCGACGGACAAGAGAACGCCTGCACGGTGTTGCCCACCAACGAAATCGACAACGACGGCGACGGCTGGGTCGAATGTGCCATCGACGCCGGAGGTTGGGACGCAACGCCAGTGAAACAAGGCCTGGACTGCCTCGACTCCGACGCGACCGTATTCCCTACTGCACCCGAGTTGTGCGACGGTCAGGCCAACACCTGCGGCGTTTTGCCGACCAACGAAGTGGACAACGATGCGGACACGTTCGTCGAATGTACGATCGATGCCGGGGGCTGGGACGCGCTCCCCACCAAACGCGGCGACGACTGTGACGACGTAGGACCCGACGCGCCCACGCTGTTCCCAGGCGCGCCAGCGCTATGCGACGGCCTCGTCAACGATTGCGAACTCGTCGTGTTGGTCGTTTCGGAAATCGACGACGACGGCGATGGCTACGTCGAATGCACCGTGGATGCCGCGGGCTGGGACGCCGTTCCGGTCAAACAGGGCGACGACTGCCTCGACAGCGACCCCACCGTACACCCTGATGCCGTCGCGCTGTGTGACGGCCAGATCAACGACTGCGGGTTCTCGCTCGACGAAGAAATCGACAACGACGGCGACGGCTACGTGGACTGCACGATCGACGCCGCAGGTTGGGACGGTGGTCCCATCCTCGGGGGCGAGGACTGCGATGACACGGGCCCCGATGCCGCCACCATCTGGCCAGACGCGCCCGAATTGTGCGACGGCATCGTCAACGACTGCAACACCGTCCTGCTGCTCGCCAATGAAGTGGACGATGATGGCGACGGGGCCGCGGAGTGCACCGTGGACGTCGGTGGCTGGGACGCTCTTCCTGTCCTGCTCGGCGACGATTGCGACGACCTGGAACCCACCACCCATCCCCTCGCGCCCGACATCTGCGGGGACGGCGTGGACAACGACTGCGACGACCTCGGCGACCACGCCACACCCGCCCCGGGCGGGTTCACCGACGACGACGGCGACGGCCTTTCTTACGCCTTCGAAACAGGCTTAGGCACGGACGACTGCGATCTCGATTCTGACGACGACCTGTTGTTCGACGCGAACGAATTGGCCTTCCACGGCACCGACCCCACCGACCCGGACTCCGACAACGACAACGTGCCAGACGGTCTGGAGGTCATCAGCCAATTCCAGGCGCTCGACACCGACGAAGACGGTCTGATCGACCCACTCGATGACGACGACGACGACGATTCCGTGCTCACCCGATTCGAAGATGTGAACGGCAATGGCAATCCGCTGGACGACAACACCGACGGCGACGGTGTGCTCCCCGACTTCCGCGATTCAGACGACGACGACGACGATGTGCTCACAGTCTTCGAAGAGATGGCCGGCAGCGACCGCCTGGCGCGAGACAGCGACTACGACGTGCTCATCGACGGCGACGAGTGGCGAAACACCCTCGCGAGCGACGGCGCCAACTGCGCGCTGGTCGTAGACGTGGGAGGGCCCATCGGAAACTGTGAGGACCTCGACGGCGGCAGCACCGGCGGCAACGATGCAGACCCTTGGGACCGCGACGGCGATGGACTCATCAACGCACTCGACGACGACGACGACGGCGACGACAGGCCTACGTTTACCGTCGAAGCCCCTGCCGACCAAGAATGCGACCCGGCCGACTACGACGGCGTGCCCAGCTTCCTCGACTGGGACAGCGATGGCGACGGAATCGCCGATGTCGTAGAGTCGAGCGGCGATGGCGACGGTGACACGCACGTGGATTGGCTCGATTGCGACGACCTCGGTTGTGTCGGCGACAGCGATGGCGATGGTCTCCCGAATTGTGTCGAAACGGCCACCTTTGGTGTGGTCAGCGCCCAAGCCAACGCCGACCAAGACGGCGACGGTGTTCATGACGGTCTGGAAGTGGGCGACGACCCGGATTGTTTTGACGCGCTGTCTTTGTCGCCATGCACGGCCGCGGACTTTGACGCCGACGGCTTCGTAGACGCATTGGACGACGACGACGACGACGACGGGTTCCCGAGCCTGGAAGAGGCAGGCCTGTGCCCCAACGAGACAGGGCCGATCTTTGATCCTTCCGGACCCGCGCTGTTGTGCGGCACCGAGCTTCACAAGCTTCGTAATACCGACGTGGCTTTGGGCGGGCCGTTCCCCATCACACCGGATGACGCGCCCGACCGCCTCGATGCAGACGATGACGGTGACGGCGACGGATCTCTGGAAGAGGGCCGAGGCGACGTAGACGGCGACTTGGTGCCCAACTGGCTTGACCTCGACGACGGCGATGGCCCGGTCGCCGATCCCGATGGCGACGGGTTGACCAACGAAGACGAAGCGGACATCGGGACCGATCCCCTCGATTTCGACTCGGACGACGATGGGAACCGCGACGGCGACGAGGTCGGCGACAATCTGGCCGTGCCCTTGGACTCCGACCTCGACGGAATCATCGACGCCCTCGACCCGGACGACGACCAGGACGGGATTCCGACCTCGGACGAGGGCAACACGGATCCCGACGCCGACGGCACGCCAAACTCCTTGGACATCGATTCCGACGGCGACGGCAGTCCTGACGCGGCCGAGGGCCTCGGGGACGACGACTGTGACGGCTTGGCCGACGCTTGGGACGCATTCGACCTCGACGGTCCGTGCGCCGACCGCGTGCCTTCGCTGCAGGAATTCCTGTTGCCCACGCAGGGCTGCAACCACACGCAAGGCGGAAACGCCCTGTGGGCCGTCGTATTGTGGTTGGCCGCTCGCCGACAACGCGGCGCTAGAGCTAGACCTCGAACAAGCTGTCAGCTGTCAGCCGTTAGCGGTTAGCTCGAACGAACCGTCCCAATGGACTGCGCGACTGGACGTGGTGTGCGCTTTCAGGTGAAGCGCTCGACTACGCTGCCGCGGCGAATTGTCTAGGTGCCAGGCTAA
>CAMASI010000068.1 GCA_945861065.1 Klebsiella pneumoniae
CACCCACCGCGTCTACAATCCCACAGAGGTCGTAGCCGGTCACGACCGGCGCACGCTGTCCGTGGAGGACCATGGCTAAAGCGCCGCCGCCCCAAACTTTAAAGTCCGCGGGGTTGAGCGCAGCGGTCAAGATCCTGATGCGCACGTCGCCAGCCCCGACCTCAGGAACTGGAACGTCTTGGCATCGAACCTTTTCAAGGCCCTTGCCATCGGCAGCCATCGCTTTCATGTGATCCTTCCTTGTTCAGCCCGCACCCAAGCCGCCGTCTGTTCAGACTGGTAGCAGACGCGTTCTTCTTGCTCAAACTTGAATTGGTAGTCGAAAAACCAAGTACCCCGAAATTGACGCTTTCGCGTCACTGTCACCGAAGCCGTAACCGGCGGGCCAATTCGGCCCATCGACGGAAATCGGGCGGCCTTGATATGTGTCCCGAACCCGACCCAACCCTGCGATGGGCGAAGGCCCACAACATAGACAGCGTGCAGATTCCCCAGCGTACCCGTCACCTGGACGGCCACCGCACCGGGGAAGTGTTTCGGATGGCCTGCCCGGTCGCGTTGTGCGTCAACCAACGCGCCCAACCGGGTCGTGTCGATGGACGCGACCACTCTGTCCGCCACGGCGTCGATCTCGAGCACATCGTGCACGAACCAAGCCTCGGGGCCATACAGGCACTCTTTGTCGAAATCAGGCGGCAGCGGCACATGGCGGGCTAACTGGAGGCCCGGAGGGAAACGATGTGGTGGTGGCTCGCATGTTCCGACGCTCCCGAGGAGGTCGAGTGGAAATTCACGGCAATCGAGATCGAGGCGATGGATGCGATCAATGCCGTCCGATCTGACCTAGGCCTTTCAGAGTTGCTTCCGCACACCGCCATCGGGATCGAGGCGCGGGTCCACTCTGAGAACATGCTCGCGGGCGTCACAGCCTTCGGACACGACGGCTTCGACGCCAGGGCGGACGCCATCGCCGTGGACCTGCCGTGGTCTACCGTCGGTGAGAACGTCGCCACCAGTTCAGGCTTTCCAAACCCGGTGGAGACTGCCGTCCAGGGATGGATCGATAGCCCGCCCCACTACGAGAACATTCAAGGGGACTGGACCCACACCGGGATTGGCGCCGCGAATCTCGACGACACCTGGTATTTTACGCAGATCTTCCTGCGCGACCTGTGAGTTTGGCGGCCGGCGCGCCGCCAACTTGTCCGAGAACCTCAGGTGCTACGCCGTTGTCGTTCACCGGCAATTGCGAACCGCGGAACACCGCCAGCACCTCGCGAACCGCTTCGTAGCTCCAGGGTGTCACACCCGCTGTGAACAAGGCCGCGCTGACCGGCAACTCAAGCTCGGCGCACACGGTTTGGGCGTAGCGGAGTCGGGCTTTCTTCCCAGACGGGAAATGAAGCGCCACCATCGCGGCCTGGGCATCGGGCAACAACGCCAGCAACGCGACGCCTAGATCGTCGTCAAGGCACACCGCCGTGCGCAACCCGGCCGCCGCTCGTTGTTTCAGCAACTCTACGAGCAGGCCCAACCGGCAGTCACCGAGGTACCCTGCGATATCCAACACCATGTTGCCCCGGGCAGACAAAGCATCGGGCCAACGACGCGTGCGCATGCGCGCCACGCACACGACCTCGAACCGACGGACGTCGATCTCCACGGCGTCTGCGCCCACCAATGCTCGGGCCACAAGCGTACGACCGACGCCAGAGGGACCTGCGATCAGGGCGACAGGACGCTCCGACAACACGCGAGGCAACGGACGGCGTCTCGCGAGTTCGAGAGCCGTTCCAGTGACCAATGCAGAGCGCAGATTGGGGACAGATTTGGGCATAGATAGCTTGTCGCTCTACGCGATCGCCGCCGGGCCGTCAACGAAATGCCTTCGTTTGTAACAATCCAAAAAAACGTAGGTTTGTGTTGGGTTTTTTGCGAAACAACGGACGCAGGCCGACAACTCTGTATGGACAGTTCGGACCGCTGGGTGGCGCGAAAAACGGGCGTGGTACCTGCGCGACTGAGAATCAGCTTGCGTGTGCGCGCTATCTCAGAATGAGGAATCGGTGCGTGGGGGGCGTAGGGGATCAGGCGCATGTTGCTCAATGTACGCCGCAATTTGTGCGATCGGCGTCCCCGGTGGGAACACGGCGCGCACACCAGCTGCGGTCAGCGCCGGTACATCCGCGTCAGGGATGATCCCACCGGCGATCACCAAGACGTCCTCGAGGCCCGCCGCTTTGAGGCCGGCGCACACCTCCGGCAGAAGCCTGTTGTGGGCTCCCGACAAGATCGACAGCCCGACGACCTGCACGTCCTCGTCCCTTGCGGCCGCGACGATCTGCGCAGGCGTGAGGTGAAGGCCCGTGTAGACAACATCCATGCCAGCATCGCGTAGGCCTCGCGCAACGACGAGCGCGCCCCGGTCATGGCCATCGAGCCCCGGTTTCGCGACAAGTACCCTGAGTCGGGTCATCCCAGCACACCGCGCGCAATGACGATCCGCTGAATCTCGGAGGTCCCTTCGTAGATCGTGGTGATTCGAGCGTCCCGATACAACCGCTCCACCTCGTACTCCCGAGAGTAGCCGTACCCGCCGTGGATCTGAACGGCCTCGTAAGCGCAGAAATTGGCCGTCTCGGACGCCATCAGCTTCGCCATCGCACATTCGGCGCTGGCCTTTTCACCCTTGGCCCGGAGTGCCGCCGCTTTCCATGTCAGCAACCGCGCCGCTTCCACCCGGCAGGCCATGTCAGCGATCTTCCATTGGATCGCCTGATGATCGGCGATTTTGCGGCCAAACGTGCTCCGCTCCTTCGCATAGGCCACGGAAAGCTCCAGGCAACGCTGCGCAATGCCCAGCGCCTGCGCCGCGATCCCGATTCGGCCGCCATCCAGCGTCGCCATCGCCACCTGGAATCCGGCGCGCTCCGTCCACAACATCTGGTCGTCCGGTACGAACAATCCGTCGTAGACCAACTCGCAGGTGCCCGAGCAGTGGATCCCCATTTTTTCTTCGACCTTGCCCACGCGGAATCCAGGCGCAGAGGACTCTACGATGAAGGCACACACACCCTTGTGGCGCTGTTCGACGTCGAGGTTTCCATAGGTCACGCAGATCGACGCCTGGGGACCATTCGTGATCCACAGTTTGCTGCCGTCCAGTTGGAAGCCACCGTTCACCCGAGTTGCTTTGGTGCGCTGCGCGCCCGCGTCGGAGCCCGCCATCGGCTCGGTGAGCGCGTAGCAGCCAACCTTCTGACCTGTTGCGAGCGGCGTCAAGAACCGCTCTTTCTGCGCCGGCGTGCCAAACTTGAGGATGGGCCAGCCGGCGAGGCTATTCTGCACGCTCATGATGACGCCGACACCCGCGTCGGCGGCACACACCTCTTCCAGCGCGATCACGTAGGCCAGCGTGTCCAAACCGGCGCCACCGTATTCGGGCGGCACGAACATCCCGAGGAAACCGATCTCCGCCATCTGGGCGAAAAGGTCGGCGGGGAAAGCGCCAGTCCGGTCCCGCTCAGCGGCACCGGGCGCAACGGCCTCTCGCGCAAAAGACCGGGCGAGGTCGCGGATTGCGAGGTGGTCTTCGGACAGGTCGAACATGGTCTCTCCGGGTCCCGAGGTTCAACGCCCTTCAAAGGCGGGAGCGCGCTTCGCGAGGAAGGCGGACATGCCCTCCTTTTGATCCGCGGTCGAAAAGCACAGGGCAAATAGGCTGCGTTCGGCCTTGCACGCGCCGTCCAGGCCCAAATCTGCGCCTTCGTGAATGGCTCGTTTGCACCACCCAACAGCCAAGGGTGCCATGGCCGAGATTTCGGCGGCGACGCCCATCGCCGCTTCTACGACGTCACCTTCCACGAGACGTGACGCGATTCCGATGCGGAGCGCCTCGGCGCCATCCACCAAACGCCCGGTCAAACAAAGGTCGAGCGCCACCGCGGGGCCGACCCTTCGGACCAAGCGTTGTGTGCCGCCGAAGCCAGGGATGACACCCAATTTGACCTCGGGTTGCCCAAATTTCGCCTTGGGGCCCACGATGAGGATGTCCGTTGCCATCGCCAGTTCACAACCGCCACCCAGGGCGAAGCCGCCCACAGCGGCGATCGTGGGGCACCGAAGGCGGCTCAATTTGTCGAAGACGTCCTGTCCAAAACGAGAGAAAGCCTCGGCCTCGGCGGCATTCATTCCCGACATCTCCGCGATGTCGGCACCGGCGACGAACGCCTTCCCGCCGGCCCCGGCGACGACCACGACGCGGACTGACGGATCACCATCGAGTTCGTCCAGCGTTCGCGACAACTGCTCAAGCACCGCACGATTGAGCGCATTGAGCGCCGTCGGCCTTTGAATCGTCACCAGCGCCACAGCGCCACAGCGTTCGAGGTTGACCTCGTCCATCACTTACCCCGCGTAGGTGTAAAAGCCGCGTCCAGACTTCTTGCCGAGCCAGCCCGCTTCAACGTATTTTCTCAGCAATGGGCATGGGCGAAACTTCGGATCACCGTGCCCTTGGTGGAGCACTTCCAAGATCGAGAGCGTGGTGTCCAGACCGATGAAATCCGCGAGTGTCAGTGGGCCCATGGGTACGTTGGTCCCAAGCTTCATCGCTTGGTCGATATCCGCTGCCGTGGCAATGCCTTCGTACAGGGCGAACACCGCTTCGTTGATGTACGGCATCAATACCCGGTTGACGATGAAACCGGGCACATCACGCGATTCTACCGTCGTCTTTCCCATCCGTGCTGCCAGAGCGAGCACAAGCGAGGCTGTCTCGTCGCTCGTCGCAAGCCCCCGAATGACTTCGACAAGGGCCATGACTGGCACGGGGTTCATGAAGTGCATGCCGATGACCCGGTCCGGTCGGGCGGTTCGACTCGCGAGCAATGTGATGCTGATCGACGATGTATTGCTCGCCAAAATGGCTTCGGGTCGCGTCACCTTGCTGATTTGTTCGAAGATCGCCAGCTTGAGGTCGATGCGCTCGGTGGCGGCCTCAACCACCAACTCGGCCTCGCTCAGGTCCGTGAGCGATGTGGTGAACCGGATCCGGCCCATCGTTGCGGCCGCGTCGGACTCGGAAAGTGTACCCTTCGTCACCTGGCGATCCAGGTTGCGTCGAATCGTCGAACGCGCCCGGTCCAACGGTTGCCCCGCAATGTCCTGGAGCACGACGTTGAGACCTGAAGCGGCTGCCACATGGGCGATGCCATTGCCCATCTGTCCGGCGCCGACGACGCCAACCGTACCTATCTCCATCACTCTGGCCCCCGAAGGGCCGGGCCCTAAGCCGACACGAGCGCGTTTGCCTCCACGATGAGTGCGGATGCAGGGTCCAACATTGTGCTGCCTATGGGTTCGTGCCAGGTCTCATCCGCCTCCTCGCTGACCGGCATCGGCACAATCGAACCCAGGGCCACGCCCCCGCGATTCACGATCGTGCGTGCGTGCACCGTCACATGCTGACTGTAGAAGATGCGAAAACCCCAACTAGAAAGCGCGTCGACTTCGCCAAGCCGCAACGCCAGATCGAGATTCATCGCTTGAAACGTCCACGGCACGTGAGCGCCGTACCGAGGCATCGCGAGCGCCAAGCGTTGCGCGCCAACGCGATTGACTGGAAGGTGACCCGTTACGGAAAGCAGCCGTTGATTCACCGGTGCGCCCAGCGCAACTTGCACAAGACCCAGCAAGTCCGGATGGCAGGTTTGTCGCCTCAATACGCCAAAATGACGGTGAATTCTTCCCACGCCTTTGACCTCTACGAACAGGTCCAGACGCGGGTCATGTGGCGCGCCCACACGCTCCAATCCGGCGAGCGCAGATTGGGTGCTCTTATGCCAAGCCTCATGTAGGGGCACCCTCAGGTCGACCTCCGCACCAAGCGTACGCTCTGACTTCGGGACATTACCTCGTCGCACCGACCGGTAGTCGGGGATAGCCGCACGGGCTTGGAGCGGGACGTGGGCCCTGGATGGTTGGTGTGGCTGATAGGGTGTGTCGTTCCCATAGCGCCCGGGCCGGACCTGGGCGCCTGCAGCGAGCCGCCAAGCGGCGTTTATGCGACCGGGCAAGTAGGAATCGGCCGGTGCATCGCTGGGCCCACGGACCTGGAGTTGTGGACCGATGTGGCCGGAACGCCATGGCTCGCCGTAGTCAACGCTGACCCGTTCTTCTCGTTTTCGTCGGGAAGCCTCCTCCTCATTGATTTCAACAGTATCGATCTCACCGTTGATCGAAATCTGGCCCATGAGGTCGACTCCTTCGCGCTTGCGTTGGATCGGTTCGCAAGTGGTTTCGCTTTAGACCTCAGTTCTGGAAACGCCATCGTTGCCGGCCGACTGTCGGAGGGGGCGGCGACGACAGCGCATCGAGACGACGCCGCTATTATCGATCTGGATGACGCCACTCGCCCGATCCTTGGTGATCCCGCTGAGTTGCGACTCGAAGACGACCCGGGTCCGGCCTTGTGGAGCACCGACGGCTTTGCGTGGGTCGGCAACCTCACGGACCATTCGGTGTCCCAAGTTCAACTTACCGATGGCCAGGTCACCCAGATCGACGTGGCATTTGACGCCGCAGTCGTGAACGCGGCGGTCCTTGACGTGGACAGTTCCGGCAGCCTGTACAGCCTGGTGGACACCAACGTATTCGACCCAGAAAACCTCGTAGACGAGTCATGGACGCTCACGTGGACCGACACCGCATGGCGGTTGTGGGCGCCCGAGCAAGAGGGCCTCGCGTTGTGGACGTCGGGCGATGAGGAATTCGCTCGAAGCGCGTTCGGCGTTCAGGGGAGCCTGACCGGGCTGACGGACGCAGACCCGAACGGGGCGCTCAGCGGACTCGTTCCGTTGTTGTTTACGTCCACGGGCACCGACATTCTGTTGCAGGTCAGCGACGGCACGGCGAATGGTTGGACCGGGTCACCGACGAGTGCGCTGCGGGGCGGCGTCGACGCTTGCCCAGCCCTGCTTTCGGGTCCGTCAACCTCGATCGTGGAAGGTCGGTCGGCCTTGTTTGTCGATGGACGCGACATTGCAGATGGCCCGGCTTCGATTGTCCTCGCATTGTCCGACGACGGAATCACCTGGAGTTGCGAATCCGATTCCCTAGGACTGGGACCGAGTGGTGCCTGGGACAGCGTAGAACACCCCTTTGTGGTGACCGGCGCACCCGCACAGCGGTTCCGCATGTGGATGAGCTTGCGGAGCCCGCTCGGTTGGTCCATCGGGCTTTCCGAGAGTGATGATGGCCGCGACTGGACCGTACCCGAGCCAGTTGCGGGCGTTTTGGTCGGAGGCCCCAACGTCGCAGCGCCCGCCGTGGCCTATGCGAACGGTCGGTACGTGATGTACACTGCACATGACGTCGGAGGCAGTTGGTGGCTCGCTTCTTCGATTTCCGCCGATGGGGTCGGGTGGGGTCCGCTCGTCGACCGATTCGTACTCGACGTGCCCTACGACGCAGCGAAACCCCCACGTGTTGCGCTTCAGTTCGATAGCACAGGCGCTTGGCGGGTCGAAGGCGTGGACCTGGGCGTTCAGGTCCTCCCAGCGCTCGGCGCCGTCTCCTGGTTGAGTCTGACGCTCGGTTTCGATTTCCTCATCGCGCAGGGGTACGAAGACGCTCCAGAAGGCGTTCAACCGGGCGCAGTTGTGGACGTTGGCGGGCGGCGCCTGATGTGGGTCACCCGAACCGACGGTTCGGTACCGCAATTGGACGTGCTGGAACAGTTGGGCGACCGGTGGGTCGCGGTCGCGGAGGACGTGATCGCCCGGGGCACGGGTGGCAATCGAGACGGCGTAGAAGGGGCGGCGATTGCGCTGGATGGCGGGGAGTGGAGCCTTTTCTACGGCGCTCGCGACGGCCTCGGGGTGCCCGCGATTCGCCGAGCCACCTCTTCAGACGGACTCGCCTATACGACGTCGGGCGACGAGCTCATTCCATTTGAAGGGTCGTGGGATGCTTTCGGGCAAGTGCCCCACAGCGTCGAAACGACCGAGACCGGGTTCCGTCTTTGGTACAGCGGTTTCGACGGGTCTACCTGGCGAATTGGCGCGGCCACGGCGCCTCAAATCAGTGGACCTTGGACCCTTGAGGCCGGGGAATTCGACCCCTACCAAGTAGGAACGGGATTTCCTGGCGGAATCGACGACAGCGGCGTGCGCGACCCACTCTTCTGGTTGGAGGGAAACGAACGACACCTCGTGTACAGCGCCTTCGACGGTGAGTTGTGGCATATCGGACACGCCGTGAACGTCGATGGAAGCTGGATTCGTAGAGCCGACGACCTCACCGACCTGTCGTTACCCGCCATGAGCGGGGCGTTGGGCACGTTTTCCAATCTTGGCGTTCGGTCGCCGGTCGCACTCGTCGAGTCCGACGGAACCGTGGCGGGTTGGTACGCCGGGACCGATGGCCTGACAGATCGCTTGGGACAGGCGCTGACGCAGTTCGGTGCAGCGTCCGACCTCTACCTGGACGTTTGGTACCCCGACACGAACTACCCCACGCCCGGAGACTTGCTCACCTTCGACACCACACGTGGCGACTCGGGAATCAGCGTCATCGAACTCGGGCAAATCGTGAGCGACTTCGCAACGACCGGCACAGGAATGAGTTCCCTGGCCATCGACGACTCGCGAGGTTTCTTGTACGTGCCGTCGAAACTGGACGATTACATTTACGTCGTGGACACGCGCGACGACGGCGATGGGGTCACCCTTGACCCCAATCACCACGATCTTGAGGGCCTCCTGCGGGTTGAAAACTTCAGCGCGGCAGTGGGCTACCGTGACGCCCTGCTCGCCCCTCAACACGGCTGGTTGTTGTTGCTCTCCAACAGCCCGGACGCCGTGGTGGTCGTGGATGCGGACGCGGTGCCAGACGATGGTACCAAAGGCGTGGACTGGGTCGTTCCGATTGGGACCCTGGCGCTGCCGACCTTACTCGAAGACGAAGGAGAGCGCAGCCTCGCACCCATCGGAGGCGCCGGAATGGCGTTGTCGCCCGATGGTTCCTTGTTGCTCGTCGCCCATTTCCGCGGAAACAGCGTCATCGCATTCGACTTGACTGCGGATGATTTCGGTCGTGAACTCGCTTCCATTCCTTATGTCGGCGAAAACCCTCATGTCGTTCGTTTCACCCCGGACGGGTTGCACGCGGTCGTTGCAAACTACATTGGAGAGGTCGAGGACGATCAAGTTCACAGCACGCTCATGGTGTTGGATACAGACCCTTCTAGCTCCACATTTCTTGAACCCCTTACGTGGATCGTGAACCGATGAACCGGTTCGTATTCCTCCTGTTATTAGCTGGCTGCCCAGAACCCGAGCTGTACGAAGGCGCCTTCGACTTGCCCACTGCGGCAGGCGTCTTGCCGGTCGAACAAGGCCCATTCAAAGAGCCAATTGCCTACGTGAGCAATGGTGTCGGCGGGTTGGTCAACAACATCGCGCTCAAGAGCGGCAATTTCTTGGTCCAAGACCCGACGGCCGCGTACCTGGATGGCCACGCGCTCCCTACTGGCGCCGCAAGAAGCCTGTCCAGCGTCGCCGCGTGGGGCAACGGGGTCTCTACCGCTGCCATCGTCGGTGACCGCCGTTACGGGCAAATCCTGGCCGTTCCCCACATTGTGGACGTCGTGGACGGCGTTCCCGTCGAATGGGTCGACCAATTCGAAGCCGAAATGCTGGTCGGCGAACCCACGTTCATCGACGCAGACGGCACCGGCGACTCCGCCTCGATCACAGGGTTGGAGGCCAAAGCGGGCTGGACCTCCACGGAGACTTGGACCTTCACCTTCAACGGTGTGGAATGGGACGTCGAAGGGTCCCGTTCCGGGCGTCAGGAATTCGCCGCGTCGCCGGGCCAAGCTTGGTGGGCCGACCGGCGCGCGCTGACCGGAACCATCGAAGGGAGCGCGACCGCTGGCGACCAACTGTTGGTCACGACGTCGAACGGGATCATTGAGGTGGACGCGAACGGCGTGCCTACCGCCCTGCTGGCCCTGCCAGACGGGAGTTCCATTGCAGCCATCATCGACGACATTACGTTGGATCACGCAACGCTCCAATGGTTCGATCCCATCTCGCTGACTTTGTCGCCGAGCACCCTCCCCGACTTCGCGCAACCGTCTCGCCCCGCGTTGAGCGAAGATGGGCTTGATCTCTTTGTTGGCGATTTGGCCGCGCCAGCAGTGTGGCGTGTCCCGCTAGACGGTTCCGCAGCGGTTGCCATTCCCGTTCCCTGGCCCGTGTCCGACGTGGCCCAACTCGACGGCAATGACGGCATCCGTCGTTTGTTTGTGGTCCCCGCCGGCCTCGGCGAACTGTGGGTCCTCAACCTGGCGAACTTCGAATTGATCGACATGCAACCCTTCCTTGTGGGCACGCAAGGAATCGCACTTGGCAGTGTCATCGCGGGAATCGACGCCGTTCCTCTCGCCTATGCCTACCCGCTCGCCAACGACGAAGGCGACCGGCCAATTCGTCGGTCGGTCGCGGTCACCACCTATGCCGGGCGAATGCTTTTCCTCGAAGAGAAGACCACCTGCATGGTTTCAGACGTGATTGGGCCGCGCACGGCGCTGTTGGACAGCTTCGATGATCACCCGGATTACACCACAAACTACGACGGAATCGAATTCAGTCCCTACCTCGAAACGGACCTTGCAAGCGGTCGAAGCGCGCTCGTCAATAGTTGTGGTGGTATCGCTCGCGGTGAATCGTGGACGTTGATTTTCGACCGAATCAACCAGGGTTGGACCGTGGACGGGTCGTTTTCCGGGTTGCAGTCTGCACTGGCCCGTGAGGATGAACGGTATCTTTCCGACGATGGCGCCATCAGTTTCGTGATTCGTTCAGGCGCGGTACCGTCTGAGGACGGCTTCGTCATCACGTTTACCGTACTTGAAGGCATTCTTGCTGTCACGGGGGATAACGACGGTGACGGCCTCCGAGAAGTCAGTTTGGACAATCCCGCGGATCCTGTTTTTTTCCACTATTTCGCTGGCGAGGGTGACGGCACCGACCGGGCCATGGTGCTGTCGATCGCGCAGAGCGGCGACGCTGTGGGCAGGGTCGATCCGCAAGATGGGATCGTAGAAGCGAGCTGGCGCTAGCCGTTCGGCGGAGCGTTTGACCCGCGGGTCAATAATCTTCGTAGCCCAGCTCCATCAACATCAAGCGCTCCGCCCGTGAGGGAATCCCGTCTCCTACGTCCGGGAAAGCGCGATAGGCGGCCTCCTGCTCGGCCCGCCATTCCCGGAGACGGCCCAGAAGTAGGTCGTTCATACCCGGGTTCTCCTGGTCCACGTCAGCCCGCGCAAAACACATTTGCTGCGGCAGAATGCGCCGATTTTCCTTCTCCGGCGACCGATCGAAGTCTTCGTGGCAGTTGACCAACTCCGTGTAGGAGGCCGACCTGTCTGCCTGCTGAAAGTCGGTATCTACCCATGCGACGTCTAGGTCCGTACGGCTCGCGTGGGATCGCAGGAGTTCGGCCCAGTCTCGCCCTGGCAAATCTCCTGCGCCAATCCCGGCGAGACCCAACAACGTGGGAGCAACGTCGATCTGGCTGGCGATTCCCCCAATCCGGCGTGCGTGGACGCCCGGACCCCACAACAACCACGGCATCGCGACCGAGGATGAAAAGAGCAGCGCGCCATGCCCGACGCCGTGATGGGGCGGCCAAGACAAGCCCTGGCCGTGGTCGGAAACGACGGAGAACACGGTGTTCTCTGCGGTGAATCCGAGGCCCTCCAGGCCCTGCCACAACTCGGAGACGGCGGTGTCGAACCGGCGTGCGCCGGCCCGGTAATCCACGACCGCGGCTGGCACCGCGTCCGGTCCGAGTTCCGCTCGTTCTTCCGGGTGGGCATGAACCGGTTCGTGCGCATCCACCAGGACCAAGGAAACAAACAGGGGTTTGGCGCTAATCCGCTGGGTCAACCCGTCCAGGGTCGTCTGGACCACCCGGGTTCCAGGCACCTTCGCACCGGATTCTCCACGCCACAGGGCGCTGGATTCCAACCACCGATCGTAGCCCTGCTGAAAACCGAACACGGCGTTCAAGTTCGGGTTCGCCGTCACGCCCCAGGTGTCCCATCCCGCCGCCTGAAATCGTTCGGCGAGTGTGTTTACCTGATCAGAGAGCCTGCGCCGGTTGCTGCTCGGCCCGGGTTCGACCATGCCAACGGCGCGTGCATGGGTGCCAGCAAACAGGGCCGTACTCGCCATCCTCGTCCATGGGGCCGCTGCCCACGCATCGTCAAACGACACGCCCTTACGCGCCATTTGGGACAAGAAGGGCGTGACGACCTCCGGTGCACCATAGGGACTGAGTTGGTCCTTCCGCAAGGTACAACCGACGACCAACACGACGTTGGGTTGCACGGGCACCGTCATCAACCGGGCAAACAGGGTGATCACCGCAATTGCAGCGAGCAATAACGCTCCTACCGCTACTTTCCGGCCAATCATATTGTCGCGCGTCACGGTTCGGGGTCCGCGTAGCCAAGTGCTTCGAGTGCGGCTGCCTGATCCCGATCAGGGACGACGTCCCGTGCGTCCAAAGGCACGTCGACTTCTGCCTCGACCCGCCACCAGCCCAACACCTCGTCGAGTTCATTCAATGGCAAGGCTGTGCTGTGATCGGGATCGGCAACCCGGTCAAAACAGGCATCGGGGAAATGGCTTTCGGCCCGCCCACCGAATTGTCGTTGACAGGCCCAGGCGTCAGACCAAACGGCCGCGCGATTTACGTCCAAAAACCAAGTATCGGTGAACGCATGGCGCCTGGGACTGATAGCGCTCCTTCCGACTACGGCGGCCGAGAGGTCCACGCCGTCGGTATCGGGCACATTGAGCCCGAGCAGGGCCAACAGGGTTGGCATCACGTCGACATGAGACGCCAGGCCTCCCACGCGACGCCCGGCTGGCACTCCCGATCCGGCCATCACCCACACACCCCCCGTGGACGATGGCGAAAGGTAGCGTCCATGCGCATGTCCGTGGTGTGGTGGGAAAGACAGGCCCTCCCCGTGATCAGAAACGAAGACCACCACGGTCCGGTCCGCATCGAGCCCTGCGTCTTGTAGGCCGTCCAGCATTTTTCCCACAACCGTGTCCAGTCGATTCAGGGCGACACGATATGCCGCGATTTCGGTTGGGATTCCCGGGCTATGAAAGGCCGCCCGGTCCGCCGCCTTGGCTTGGTACGGCGAATGTGCGTCAACCCACATCGACTGAACGTATACGGGACGTCCGGTCGCCGCCGCGTCTGCAACCTCGTCGAAGAGCCAAGGCAACGCCGCTTTCCCTTGAACCTTTGCGTTGTCGTCCCGCCACAATCCGCGCGGCTGAATGTAGCTGTCAAACCCTTTTGCAAATCCATAATCCGAGTGCAGGTTTGGATTGGTCGTGATCCCAACCGTCCGATATCCGGCGTGTTGCATCGCCTCCGAAAGCAAAAACGCCGAGTGCCCAAGTCCTCGGTCGTCCCGTCCAACGCTAACGTCCGCGAGGCCCAGCCTCAGTGGGTGGCGGCCCGTCACAATGGCACCGCTGGCGGCCCGCGTCCAGGGCGCCGCGACCAACACGTCGTCAAACACGACGCCGGATTCGCCCAACGCATCCAAACGGGGCGTGACGCCGGCTTGCGACCCGTGCAGGCCAACCTGATCTCGACGCACTGTACACCCGAGAATCACGACGACGTGGGGTAGGTCGACGCTGACGACCGGATGCGCCATCACCGGGCCCTTGATGACCACAAGATCCGGTCCTCGACGGCAGCCCAAGGCCACCAGAAGCGCGATCACAGGCGCGAGGTGAGGAACTGCCAAGCGTCTTCAACCGAATCCGAGTGATGGATCAGAGACAGATCGAGCGGAGCAATCGTGCCAAACTCGGCCATCGCGTCGAGGTGCAGGACCTTGCTCCAATAATCCGTACCATACAGAACGATGGGTAAAGTGCGCTTGATCTTACCCGTTTGCACCAGCGTCAGCGTCTCGAAAAACTCGTCCAAGGTACCAAATCCGCCGGGGAAAATGATCAACGCGCGGCAGAGATTAAGGAACCAAAATTTCCGGGTGAAGAAGTAGTGGAACTCAAATGCCAATTCCGGAGTCACCCATTCGTTGACGCCTTGTTCGAATGGCAAAGAAATTCCAAGCCCGACATTGCGTCCGCCTGCATCGTGTGCGCCGCGATTGGCCGCTTCCATTATTCCCGGGCCACCGCCAGAACACACGAATAAACGTCGATCGCCACCGCGGATTGTGGACCACTCGGTCAATCGCCGCGCTAACTCTCGTGCCTCTTCATAGTACCGCGACATTCCCTCGAGTTTGGCGGCCCGAATCGCGACCGCGGCAAGGGCGGAGTCTTCGGGCTGAGCCGCCGCCGCATCTTCCGCCTCGTCACGGCGACGCGCGGCCTCGGCCTTGGGAACAAGCCTCGCTGAGCCAAAGAACACGATGGTGTCCCGGATGCCTTCCCGGTTCAGCCGAACTCGTGTCTCCTCGTACTCACAAAGTATCCGGATCGACCGGGCCTGCGGGGAATGTAGAAAAGAGGCGTTGTCGTACGCCTTCCGTGGAAATTGCTGCATCGTGTGCCTTGTCTATTCCGCGCTGTCACGCCTTGGCAGGATTGACCAATTCGACGGGTACATCCCCCGCAAGTTGCACCACAAGGCCGACCAACGCCTCGTCCGACCACGGCTCCGCTTTGACCTCAGACACCCTTCGGAAGCCGACGTCTTCGTAGACCCGCAAAGCACGCCGGTTGTCCCGCCCGACGTACAGCGTGCACGACTGCAGCCCTGCAGCGCGCAAATGGTCGAGCACGCCCTGCACAAAGCGCTGGCCAAGCCCCACGCCGCGCCATCCGGGCCGAATGCCCATGGACAGCAGCGTGGCGTCTAGGGGCCGATCCCAACTCCTCAGGCACACGCAAGCGCCAATGACCTGCCCCTCGAGAGACAGGAGGAAGACCCGCCCTTGCTGGGCAAATACGGCCGCGGTGTAGCTTGTAAGGGTGGGTTCGGAGAACGTCTGGAGGTCGATGTCTAGCAGCGTCTGCACGAGGTCGGGCGTCAGTTCTGTCGCCTCGCCGACATGCACTTCTTGCACATCGAAATCCAACGCGGGAGCACCACCCATCGCTGTGACCTCGGACCCTCAACTTAGGTCGCGACCCCTGCACTGTCAACCGCAATGCACGCCGCGCGATGCCCGTTAGGGGCGCCGCACCATGTCCATCGACTTTCGAATGAATCGCGCCCGATTGCTCGAGCGTTTGGGTCCGCAAGAAGCCGTCCTCCTCTTCGGCGCGCCCGAACACCTGCGAAATGGAGACAGCCACTATAAGTACCGCCCAGATTCCGACGTGTATTGGACGACGGGCTGGGAGGAACCTGATTGCGCTGTCTTCCTCCGGCCAGGGGAAAAACCCTTTGTGCTCTTTGTTCAGCCGAAGGACGCCACCCGGGAAGTCTGGGATGGGTACCGGCCTGGGCCCCAGGGGGCACGCCTCGACTTTGGTGCCGATGAAGCGTTCGCGATCGGAGATCTTCCGACACAACTGCCCCGACTCTTGTCCGGTGTGGAAACACTACACTACGGCTTTGGCAAAGACGCCGACCACGACGGCCTGATCACCGGCGCGATTCGAAAAGAAGCACGGATGGCTCGTACCCATGGCCACTCCGTTCCGGAGACCTTCGTGGCGCCCTCTCGGTTGCTGCACGAACTTCGGCTGCGGAAATCGGAGGCCGAAATCGAGATTATGCGCGCGGCAGGAAGGGTTTCGGCGAATGCGCATGTCCGCGCCATGCAAGCAACAAAGCCGGGCGCGACCGAGTACGAAATCGAAGCCACGTTGATGGATACGTTCCTTAGAAGTGGAAGCACGGGAGCTGGGTACAATCCCATCGTCGCCACGGGCCACCACGCAACGACGCTGCACTACGTGACAAACCGAGCGACGCTGGCAGACGGTGAACTGCTCCTCGTCGACGCCGGCTGCGAAATGTCGTGGTACACCGCGGACGTCACGCGAACCTGGCCGGTCAACGGCCGATTCTCAGACGCGCAACGCGCCGTGTATGACGTCGTGCTCGAGGCCCAACTCGCCTGTATCGAGGCGGTTCGGCCGGGCGCCGACCTCGGCGGCATCCACGACCTTGCGGTGCAGATTCTCACGGAAGGGATGATTCGCCTCGGCTTGCTTTCGGGGACCTCCGCTGAGCGAATCGCCGACCGCGCATTTAGCCGCTTCTACATGCATTTCACGAGTCATTGGCTTGGGTTGGACGTCCACGACGTAGGCGCCTACGGCCGGCGCGGCCTTCGCACCCCATTCGAGCCGGGTTTCGTGCTCACAGTCGAGCCGGGCCTCTACATTCCGAAAGACGCCACCGACGTGGACCCCTCCCTTCGCGGGATCGGAATCCGCATCGAAGACGACGTACTCGTGACCGCCGATGGCCATGACGTCTTGACGCACGGCGTCCCCAAGCATCCGGTTGAGATCGAAGCCCTGATGGCGCGATAGGCGCGTTTCCATGGACCTGGCAGGCCGACATGCGGTGGTGTGTGGGGCGAGTTCGGGAATCGGCCGAGCAGTGGCCACTGCACTGGGTCGTCGCGGGGCTCGGCTCACCCTGCTCGCTCGGCGGGCCGATAGGTTGTCGCTGGCGACTGCCGAGTTGGCACGCGAAGGAATCGTAGCCCACAGCTGCGTCGTTGACCTCGCGGACCCATCGCTCGCCCGAGCCGTAGAGGCGCTGATCGTCGAGCACGGCGAGGCCGAGATCCTGATTCACAACACCGGTGGTCCTCCCGGGGGCGCGCTGCTGGGTGCCGAGCCGAGCAGCCTGAGCGCCGCGTTCACGCAACACGTGTTGTCCGCGCACATCCTTGCCCGAATGTTGGTGCCTGGGATGGTACGCGCCGGCTGGGGCCGCATCGTGCACGTCGTGTCTACGTCGGTCCGCGAGCCCATCGATGGCCTGGGTGTCTCCAATACCGTACGAGGTGCCATCGCCTCGTGGGCGAAGTCGTTGGCGCGGGAACTCCCCCCCGGAGTCACCATCAACAGCGTCTTGCCCGGGTACACGGATACCGAGCGGCTGGCCGGCCTCGCGTCGGCGACCGCGCAACGGACAGGCACCTCAACGGACGACGTTCGACGGCAGTGGACCAGTGTTGTGCCCGAGGGGCGTGTGGCCCGACCGGAAGAAATCGCTGAAGCGGTCGCTTTCTTGTGCTCGCCAGCGGCGTCTTATATTCGCGGCGTCGCCCTTGCGGTGGACGGCGGCCGTATGCGCTCCATCTGACGGGGATTCGATGCAATTCGATGTTTTTTTCGCGATTTCGCAGACACCGGTGGCATCGGGCATGCCCACCGAATCCGCTGCGCTCCGGCAATTCCTTGAGCAGGTCACGCTCGCCGACACGCTTGGTTACAAGGTCGCTTGGCTCGCCGAGTCCCATTTGTCGTCGGAGGTGCAGAAAAAGCACCCCAAGCCGGTCATTCCGCATTGGGAAGGCGAAGTCGGTCTCAACGTAGATTTCGTGCAGTCCGCAACGCGTGTCATGGCCCGCACGCAGAATATCGAATGCGGCTCTGCCATCCTCAACATTCTTAGCAACGGCGGCCCCGTCGCGGCGGCCGAACGCATTTCGGCCCTGCTCAGTTGGCACGGGCTCGATCCTGCGGAGCGGCGTCGTGTGCACGTTGGTTTCGCGGCGGGCCGATTCGACTTCATGAACCGTGCCTACGGGATCAAGCCCCGAAACGCGCTGGAAGCTGCCGCCTGGCCGGTGCTCAAAGGCGTCATCTTCCGGCAGGCCGCAATTGCTTTTGTGCGTCTGCTCCGCGGCGATGTGCTATCGGCCGCCGACCTTCCGGAGTTGCGCGTCGACAGAACCCAATTTCGCTCCGACGCAGATTGGTCCGTGGTCCGCGACCTGGCGGGCAGCGACGACGTACAAATAGCGCCGTTTTACGATTTCGAGGTGCTGCAGATCGTGCCACGCGAAATCCGCCGTGAGTTGCTTCAACTTATCATCGGCAGCCACGAACCTGCAATGCAACAAGAGATCAACACGTTTGCGCCCGTCCAGGTCTTCAACCTATCGATCACGAAGGCCGAAATCATCGAGGACACGCACCGCCGAATGGACGCTGCTTACCACCCCAGCGGCGGGCCATGGCAACGCGGCCATATGCCCCGAACTGTGCTCGTATTCGTCAACGAGTCCGGCGGTGCCGGACCCGACCAGCGCATCGCAATGGCCCAGCAAGAGGCGCGCGTCTCGCTGGGCGCCTATTGGAAAGCCCTCGAAGGCACCCTGGATCCGAAAAAGGTCGAGAATGCAGCCGACAACGCGGTCATCGGCGACGCCGAGACCGTTGCGCGCCAAATCGTGGAACGGTTTCACGCCGAAGATCGCCTGATGTTGTGGTTTGATTTCTTTCGCGAAGAACCTGCCCGCGTACTCACCGATCTTGACGTGTTCGCCCGAAAAGTGATTCCGCGGGTTCAAGAACTGCTCGGGGCACGGCGTTGACGGACCAGTTCAACCACATCGACGGGAAGGCCGTACCCTCGACCACCGGACGGTGGATCGACGACATTGCGCCCGCGACCGGGCAAGTCCTTGCCCGCATTCCGAGGTCAGACGCTTTTGATATCGATTTGGCAGTCGCGGCGGCCAAGGGCGCCCTTCAAGGAAAATGGGGCCGAACCACAGCGGCCGAACGCGCGGACGCTTGCGAAGCCTTGGCCTCCGCGATCGAACACCGCGCCGAAGAGTTCGCGAGGTTGGAGAGCGAAGATACCGGAAAGCCGATCGATACCGCCCGCAACCTCGACGTACCGCGCGCCATCGCTAACCTTCGGTTTTTCGCAGGCGCCGTGCGCCATGACCACACCCGCGCCTTCGAAATGAGCGACGGGCTGAACGTGTCAATGCGACAGCCCTTGGGCGTCGTGGGGCTAATCACGCCGTGGAATCTGCCCTTATACCTCCTCACCTGGAAGGTCGCTCCCGCCCTCGCCACCGGCAATACCGTCGTTTGTAAGCCCTCTGAGTTGACGCCGCTGACGGCCGCGCTGCTCGCGGATTTGTCGGTCGAGGTGGGACTCCCGCCAGGTGTACTCAACGTCGTGCACGGGCTCGGCCCTGAGGCAGGACGTGCCCTGGTCGCGCACAACGACGTCGACGGCGTCAGTTTTACGGGCGGAACGGTGGCCGGGGCCGAGGTTGGGGCCGCCGCGTCTCGCCGTTTTGCCCGTCTGTCGCTCGAACTTGGCGGCAAGAACGCCACGATTGTTTTTGACGATGCCGAGTTTGATTCCGCGGTCGCAGGAGCCGTTCGCGCCGCATTCGCCAACACAGGCCAGATCTGCCTGTGCGGCAGCCGTATTTTCGTACAACGGGGGATAGCGGAGCGATTCACCGCGGCATTTGTCGCTGCAGTCGAAGCGCTGCGGCGCGGTGACCCTGCGCACGACGGCGTTCAAGTCGGCGCGTTGATTAGCGCTGCCCACCGCGAAAAAGTGCTTTCTTATGTACAACTTGCTAAACAAGAGGGCGGGACCCTCGCGACAGGCGGTGGCTACGGCGCGCCGACGGAGCGCAACCGAGAGGGGTTTTTTGTCGACCCCACGGTTGTGACCGGGCTGCCACCCGACGCACGAACGGCGACCGAAGAAATCTTTGGGCCCATCGTCACAATCCACCAGTTCGACCACGAAGCCGAAGCCGTGGCCTGGACACGGGCCAGCAAATATGGTTTGGCGGCGTCCGTCTGGACCCAAGACTTGGGGCGCGCCCACCGGGTCTCCAGCAACGTGCGCGCCGGAGTTGTGTGGGTCAACACGTGGCTCAAACGCGACCTCCGTACGCCATTCGGAGGCATGGGTCACAGTGGCGTGGGGCGCGAGGGGGGCGACTGGTCGCTCGATTTCTACACAGAATTGCGCAACGTGTGTTTCGCTAGAATCTAACTTGCGCACCGAGGCCGGTGCTTAATCGCGGCGCGGCCACCGACAATCCGTCCTCCAGTCCTGCCACGCCGGGTATTGCTGGAACTTCGAGCGCAAATCGAAATTCGCCCCCAACCGGGCCGAGATGGGTCGCCAACCAGGCATCGAGTTGCAGCCAGGTCAGTACGTTCCCTTGCCAATCCGCACGAACGATTCCGGTCTCGTCGCTGAAGTTCATCAATCCCGAAAGAATGAAATTGTGGTCGTCGCAAGACCCCGGGCAGGGCAACGTGGCATACGCACCACCGTACCAAGTACCTAGGTAGAAGGGTTGGAACTCCGCCACCGTGAGCAACCATGGGTACAGCGTTGCGTCGTCCTGACCACGCCCATTGTAGAATCCCTCGACGCCCACCGTGATTGTATCCTCGACACCGGTCTTCACCGAGGTCTCGAGGCCGGCCACCACCTGCGGAATCCACATTTCTGACGTATCAACCTGTTCCGGAATTGCGCCGGTCGTCCAGTCGAAAGCGCCCTCCCATCGATGGTCGCCCCGCGAAACCGCGGCCTCCACCCGAAGGTCGAGCACCCACACGCCGGTGGAGACATCCGCGCCAAGCCGTGTGTTTGTCCCCTTTCGCGACGCCGCACTCACAGACATCTCGGTGTTGCCGACCACCACCTCCGCTCGGGCCGCTCCGCCGACGTCCTCCAGGCTTTCCGCTCCGGACAACTGCGCGACCGCGACCAAATTGCTCACGCCCACCGGCACGTTGACGCGCACGAGGTCGGCGCCGGTCCGAAGGTCGTCGGCCGCCAACGGGTCGAGCACCGAGGCGCTGAGAACGTCCGTTGGATTCCAAAACCGGCCCACGCCCCATTTGACCCGCTGCCGACCTGCGGTGAAAAACACGCGCTTCGCCGCATCGAACTTCAGCCAGGCTTGGTCGAGCAGCAGTTCAGGGTCCACAACCGGCTCGCCCGTGAAGGGGTCGACTTCGCCGTCCACCGCACTAAAGTCCCAGTTTACTCGGGCTCTCGCGTAGGCCCGAACGCGGTCGTTGGGGCGAGCGTCTACGAACAGGTCCAGCAGACTCGGGGCGGTCAGAGCGACGTCCCCGGCATCTTTCACGCCTTGTGGAACTACGCCGGCCACACGCCACCACAAACGTCCGCCACCGGCGAGGGTGCTGTCTGCGCGGTCCAAAGCTGCGTCGATCGAGGTCGCCTCAACCGGAGGCGGAACCGCGCCGTCAACGGGAGGGTCGGTCACAACTGGGCCGAAAATGTCTTCGTCGCGTCCGGCTTCGGCATCCAGACTCGGCGGCGGTACGTCCTCCTCCTGCGCCCAAACAGGACCCGGCGCAGCCATCCCCACCAGGGCGCCTAGGGCTAGAAGGCGACTTTTCATCTGCTGCGGGCCTCCAACCACGCCTTAGTGAAGACCTCGTCGCCAAGCGGCTCAAGTGCAGTGGAACGGATCACGACCGTCGTCGTATTGCCCTTCTGCAGCTCATCGAAAATGCGGATTTCCTGTGCAAACCACACGTCCGAGCCCTTGGAGGGTGAGAACAACTTTCCGTATTTTGGGTAATAGGTGGTTCGGACAAGTCGACCGGAAAGGGCGAAATCTTGCCGCTTGAGCACGTTGCCGTTGGCTTTGTCGATCCACAGGTCGACCCGCGGGTAGGCCACATCCATGCCAGGCACTTGCGTGAGTTGAAGGTGAGCCGCCTGAAATGCACCGAGCGCTTCGTCGGCCACAAAGGCGGGACCGTACTCCTCGTGAAGTCGGCTTTGATCAAAGTCCGCCCGGTTGCTGTCCGTTCCGCCAATTCGTTCCCGCTCCGTTCTCCGTTCCCACCGCCCAACCGTGGGGTCGTAGAAAAACAAGTTCGCGTCTACCCTTAGGTAGCCCTTGCCCGACTCAGATTGGGGGCGCGTGAACAGGATGACGAGTTTGTCGTCGGCATCCCGTCGCAAAACTTCGCCCTCGTACACGAGGTCGGATTTTCCCTGCTCCTTCTGTTCAAGAAAGAATACAGATCGGTAATCGCCATTGTTCATTGCCCGGTCGTCGACCGTTTTGAGCATGGCGACTAATTCGACGGAACTGGGTGCGGCAAAGACTAGCGCGCAAAGTACAACCATCAGAGCCATTGGTTCGCCTCATTCAATGTGGGACATCGCGACGACCGGCGCAAGGCGTGCAGCCCTCGCCGCCGGCCAAACGGCGGCCAAAGACGTGAACACCGCAAGCGCGCTCACAGCCGCCCCAAGATTCCAGAGCTTTACTGAAAAGTGAATTGTGTCAGACAGCAGGATTGCCCGAACGGCATCATTGGGGACGGGTATCTGGAGAATATCCACGCAAATAGCGAGCAAGGCGCCAACGCCGGCGCCGCTCCCGGAGGCGAAGAACCCCAAAAGCGCCGCCTCGAGGAGCACGAGGCACAAAACGCGGCTTCGTCGCATGCCGATGGCACGCATAGTCCCGATCTCGCGGGTCCGTTCGCGCACGGCGTTGTACAGCGTGTTCATAATTCCAACACCAATCACCGACACGAGAATCAATACTAGAAACCACAATACAGTGTCGAACGCGACCAAAACCCATTTGAGGAAGCTGACCTCGTCCTCCCAAATCGTGAGGTCGATCTTCTGGCCGGTCCAGTCCTCGCCCATCACCGTATCGAACTTGAAGAAAAATGGCGCTGGAACATGGTCCATGACGCGGTAGCCCTTCTCTGTGAACACATCCACGAGTTGTGCGCGCACCGCTTCGGCGCGATCGATGTCGTCGAGGTACACATACAGAGCCCCGGTCGTATCTGGACGCACCTGGTACAGTTCCAAGACGTCCACTGTGGGCAACAACACCGAAAAACCGGACAGCATTCCCATGTCGCGCGCAATGGCGACGACCGTCGAATCGATGGTGTTAGTCTGGCCGCCGAACGACTCGATCTGAATGGTAACTTCGTCGCCCACATTCACGCCTAGCCGCCGGGCGTGGTCCGCGAATAAGACAACGCTGTGCGGATCGGCCAGCTTGGCAGGGTCACCGAGCACCTCGTCACGGCCGTCTTTTAGGTATTCCGACTCTTTTGCGATCTGAAGTCGTTCAAGAAATCGCGATTCATCGGCAATCGTCAACCCGTCAAGTCCAGATTGAATGGCGCCGCCGGGGCTAATGATCTTGCCCCACCCTCGGTGGCGCTCCACGATGTACTCGATGCCCTCAACGTTCTGTTCGACGATGGCGCGCACCGCGTTCTTGTCGGTCACCAGAGGTGCAGCATCGGTCGGCGTGGTTTTATAGAATCCCGCGACGTTCACATGTCCAGCCGACAGCGTCGTGGCGCTTTGAATCATGCTGTCTTCAATGCCGTTTGCCAACGACAACAGCACGATCAGAGCCATCGCGACGAGCCCAATGGCCGAACCCAACAACAGGCTCCGACGCCGGGCAGCGATAAGGTTCCGAGTTGCCATCACGAAAAGGATTCGCATGCCCTCACTCCTTCCCGCGCATTGCAACAACGGGCGGTACGGCCGCAGCGACGACGGCCGGGTACAACGTCGATACCAACGCCACCGCGGCCACAACCAACAACCCAGCGGCTGCATTCTCGATCCCCACCGTGGGGTACAATCGATCGCCAGCGAACAGCACAGTCAGGACATCCGCGGTCGCGGGAATTCCGACCTTGCCAAGCTGCAAGATGGCGAGGACCCCGACCGTCGCACCGACGACGCCCGCGACGACCGCGAGCAGCGCCGTTTCGGTGAGAACGATGGCCACCACTAGGCCTCGTTGACCCCCCAGCGCTCGAATCGTTCCGATTTCTGGCACACGATCGAGCGTAGACATCACCACGGCGTTGTTGACAATAATCAGGGTGACTAGCCCGGTAATCCCAAGGGAAACCACCAACACGAGCTGAACAACCGAGATGAATTGACCCAACATCCCGGCAGCAGACTGCCAATCGACGACCTTTAGACCAAGCCCCTTTTCCGTGGAAACGCGTTCAATCTCGGCGGCAATGTCGCTCCCTGCGCCCGGGTCATCGAGGAGAACCGCCGCGTTGAGCACGAGGTCCGTGGCGTCAGGCACAACGGGACGCGCCTCCACCGCGACCGGCACCGCGGGTGCGCCGCCACCGAACAACATCGCTTCGACGTCGTCCCGGGCAACATCGGCGACCCCCACCTCGTTACGGATCGCCTCCAACTCAGCGATCTGAGCGGCACTCATCTTTCCATACAACTCTCGGAAGGTCGCAAGGTCCGTGAGGTTGGACGCCTGTTCAAGCCCCGCTTTTTCGAGCCCGCGCATCTCGTAGGTGCCCCAGACCCGTGCATTCACCGACCGAATATATCCCGACTTTGTAAAGCCCCGCAAAGGCACCGTAGACCCGATCGGGATGTCGTAAAGGGATATTTTTGGGGCAATAACTTCGTAGAAAAAGGCGTGACGCTCGGCGATCGTTGCATCGTCCACCGTCAAGAACGTACGAACGAGGTTCTCGAGGTCTGTGTCCGAGTCACCGAGGAACTTGCCGAGTTTGGCAACAACCTCGTCCGCATCTGCGGGCGCGAGCGAAAACGTGATTCGTTTGTATTGCGCGACCATTCGGCGAACGGCCTGTTGCAAAAGCGGGTCGGCTGCGATGGACTCTCCGTCGTCCACGACTGCCTCACGAAGCACGTCGAGCTGCCGAACCACTTGGTTCTTGACCAGTTGCTCGTAGGTACGGTCCGACAGAAGGACGCCCTGCTCCCCGGTCGGGATTGCGGTTCCTTTCACCACATAGAAACGGTCGAACTCCGTGGTGAAGTGCGCCAGGTCAGTTCCGATCATTCGAAGGTAGAGCAGCCGACCGTCCGTCGCGAGCGGAGCAATCTTGCTGTCCAGATAGTCCACGCCGGCAAGTCGGTCCGCCTCGGTACCTCCCACCTCGAAGGGAACCCAGAACTCCGCGGCCACTGCGTGCGCGAGGGCCTCTTTCGAAGTCGCAACCGTGCTTTCATTCGAAATGGCCTCGAAGGTGTCGGATTCCTCCGCCATCGACGTCACGATTCGATGGGCCCTTGCGGCCACGTCGCCCACGAGTCGATCGTCGTGTGCGCGAATCGCCACCCGCAGCGCTTCATTCACGTTGTCGATCTCATTGCGGCCAAACACGGTGGTGTCGGTGATCGCCATCGGG
>CAMASI010000069.1 GCA_945861065.1 Klebsiella pneumoniae
GATCGCGTCGTGGCGATGCTCGTAGCCTTGGCGAAGAAGCTCCAGAATGATCGCTGACGCTTCCAGGGGCGACGCCGGGAGCGGGACCGGGACCGGGAGCGGGAGCGGGACCGGGAGCGGGCCGGGCCCGGCTTGTGGGGATCGCGCCCTCCACCACCTCTTCCGCCGACAGGCCTCCCGCACCGCTCATCAGATTCGCGAGGTCCGCACCGAAAAGCCGCTCCATCGGATGAATCGCGCCTTTTGACCGACAGTTCCGAGTTGCAGCACCGGGACGACATGTGGCGAGTTCAATTTGGAAATCAGGAGCCCTTCACGCTCGAAACGTTTCATGAACATCTCGGTGTCCCGCAGATCCAACCGGAGGACCTTGACGGCGACCTGATCTGCACCGTCAAGCGATGTGCCCGCGTAGACTTCGGCCATCCCACCGATCCCGATTCGTTCGCGGAGCAGAAACCGGCCTTCAACTGCGCCGGTATAAACGCCGGATGACATTGAGTTTTGTGCGGCAAAAACGAGGTCGGCGCGGGCCTCGTCGAGTTCGGCAGACCGTTTGCGAGCGGCTCGTGCGTGAGCGAGTGCCGAGCGCGTCACCTCCCGCGCCGCTGCCAAAGCGCGGTTGCCCCAACTCGCGCCAAAGCCACGAGCGCAAGGCACGCAATCGCCTGAAGAATGGGAGATCCGCCCAGGATAAATACGAACGGAATGGTGATGGTGATGAGAATCCCGGCACCCGCGAACCATTGGGCATCGTTTTCGGCCTCTCTGCCTTCGATTTGGCCCGAGTCGGGGCGCGTCCCAAGCGTGGGGGCAGGTGTGGTTGTGCCCGGAGGCGTGCCTTGACGATGTGCGTGTCGCGCCCGGCCTGAGCGTCGCATGTGCATTTGGACCACCGCAATCAGGGTAGTGCAACGTGACTTGCAGTTCTTGCACTTTCGTGAGGGTGCCCGTTCAACGCTCGCGGCTCGCGATCCGCGGTAGTGCTGGCTCTCAGGGTCGAACGGCGTGGTGTGCTACCAGCCGCAATCGCGGCCGGCGTTTTGCGTTTCCAACCAGGCCCGCAGCGGGGCGAAGTAGCTGCGCAGGGCGTCGGCATCCATTTGCCTGCTGCCGGTGATCAACTCAAGGGCGTCGGGCCACGGCTTGCTCGCCCCGAGTTCGAGCATCGCCTCAAGTTTCGCTCCGGCCTCTTTCGAACCGTAGACCGAGCAGGTATGTAGCGGTCCGGTGTGTTTGGCCGCGCGGCACATGGCCTCATGAAATTGAAATTGTAAGATATGGGCGAGAAAGTACCGCATATAGGGGGTGTTCCCTGGAATGTGGTACTTAGCGCCTGCGTCAAAAAACGTTTCTCCTCTCACTGTGGGCGGGGCAATCCCCTGGTACTCCTTCGCCAGGGCCCACCACGCTTCGTTGTAGCGATCTGGAGGTGTCGCGCCCGAAAATACATCCCACCGCCACCGGTCGATCATGCGACCAAACGGCAAGAAGGCGAGTTTGGCAAGGGCGACCTGCATCTGCTGGTTGACGACGTAGCCGTCACCAGCACCAACCTCGCTCAACAAGCCGAGTTGTTTGAGGTAGGTCGGCGTGATGGACAACGCGATGGCGTCACCGATGGCCTCGTGAAAGCCGTCGTTCGCGCCGTCTTGCAACAGCACCGGACGCGTGTAGTAGGCGTGATCGTAGTACAAGTGGCCGAGTTCGTGGTGGACAGTCTGGAGGTCCTCCATGGTCGGTTGAATGCACATCTTGATTCGGAGGTCGTTCCGATTTCCGATGTCCCATGCGCTTGCGTGGCACTCCACCTCGCGGTCGGTGGGGCGAACGAACAGGGACCGTTCCCAGAACGTGGGTGGCAACGGATCGAGCCCCATCGACGTAAAAAAGGCCTCTCCCGTCTTCACCATGCGGATATGGTCCCACTTCTGCGAGGCGAGTGTCCGGTCGACGTCGAGGTCGGGCTCTTCCGGGAATGGCTCGACCAAAGGGTAGATGTTTTCCCAGGACTGCGACCACATATTTCCCAACAAATGCGCGGGAATGGGACCCGCGTCGGGAACGGCATCGCCGTACGTTTCGTGGAGTTTCGCGCGAACGTGGCAATGCAGCTGTTCGTATAGCGGGCGTACCTGTTGCCAAAGGCGATCGACCTCACCCGAAAATTCGTCCGGACTCATGTCGTAGCCGGACCGCCACAGGGTACCGACGTCCGCGAAACCAATTTCAGAGGCCCCTTCATTGCCGAGTTCGACCATCCGCGTGTACAACGGTCTCATCGGGGGAGATACGGTCCGCCAACCTTGGTACGCGTCTAGAAGTTCCGCGGGTTTACGACTCGTCGCCATGATTTTGGACAAATCGTCAAGTCTCCGACAAGTACCGTCTGCACCGCAATATTCGCCTTTGCCATAAAGGCCGGAGAGGCGCGTTTTGATCTCGGCCAGCTCTTTACGGTGCTCGGGGTCCTTGGGAGAAGGCAAGGTTTGCGCCAGTTTTAGGCGGTTGAGCTGCCTGCGGACGGAAGGATCGACCCCAACCACGTTGTCAAAAGCGGCAGCTTCTGGGATGGCAGTACTCATCCACGCGCCAACCTGCTCTTCTGCTGCCGAGGCTGCAGCCTCATGGTTGTCTGTGATGTCGGTTTCATAGGTCCAACTCGCTTCACCCGAAAGCAGCCACAAACTATGAAGCGCGGCGTCTGCGCGTTTCGCAAACGCCTCCGCCTCTGCCGGGGTGGGTCCCGAAGGCGGTGCGAGTGGTGGAGGCGGCGAGCCGCAGGACAGCATCAGAGAGAGGATCACGGGCGTTTCTCCGAGTCGACGAGAACGAATTCGACGCGGCGATTTTGTGCACGCCCTTGTTCCGTTCGGTTGGTAGTGAGGGGTCGGCTGGCACCCCATCCCTGTGCCGACACGTGGTCCGTGGGCACGCCATGGTCCACCAGATATTTGACGATCGCTTCAGCTCTGGCCTTGCTCAGCTTGACGTTGAACGCTTCCCCGCCTTGGCTGTCCGTATGGCCCTCTACGCGGACACGCCCCAACTGAGGATTGCTGGCGATTGTCACCGCGATTTCGTCGAGTAGCGGGAAAGATTCGGGAAGAATTGTGGCTTTCCCGGTCTCAAAATGTACCGGCTCCAACGTGACAAGCCGGTCGGCCGAGACGACGATTCTAGTGAGCTCAGCTTCCAGCGCGACGTCGATTAGGCGCGTTTCCCACGGTGCAAGGTCGAGTTGCGTCAAAAATGGGACGTGGCCGGGCGCAGACACGCGAACGGTGAAGAAGCCGCTGCCCACGCGTTCCACCTCATTGCCATCTGCGCCAAGCGGGAAACTGCTTCGGTCTCCGGCGCAGTCCGGCAATTCAGCGCCAAGCAGTGCTGTGGCGTCGGCAATGGGCTGGCCCGACGCATTTCGAACCCGAATCTGGATGGCCGAGGTCCGATTGGGCGCCATGTCGATGACGAGGTCGGTTTGCCCTGCATGCGCCACAGCGGTGCCGCTCCCGGCGACGCAGGGCCCAAGCGTCGCCGTCGCGGCCCACTCGGAGCCAACGGGAACCTCTCGCGTGGACGGCGTCGTAGCTTGTTCGTCAACTTCGGGCCCAGTGAGATGGACGACCAGACCTGGTACGGCTTCGCCGTTGCGTACCGCGGACACCGCCAACGTTGCCATTTCGATTCGCGGCGTCGGGGGAGTCTGCCTTGCCCAACCACCCCCCACAACAGCGCGTAGTCCGGGCGCGCCAACGCCTGGGGAAAGCGCCGTAGACAGGCCCGCAGTCACGAATCCGCCGCGTTCGGCAATCCAACGAACGCTGCCGAGCCATTCGAACGGTGATTCTGTTCCTGGAAGGGGATTGGATTGGAACGGTGACCGCCCCCAGATCTCAGTTCCTAGCGCGAGATTTTCCTTGATGGCGTAGGACCCCGCTAGGCCCACGAGCAGTGTGTCGGCGCCGGACAAGTTAAGGTCGGCGACGGTTGGATTGAACTGCGCTCCGAAATTGGCCGTTCCCGTAAGTTTGCCGCGTTCCAATGTGGCCACAGCCAGGGCGCCTCCGGCGACCGTTCGCTGGCCCAAGTAGGACGCGGACGCGCCGGTGGGCAAGTCGAGGAAGGGGTAAAGACCGAAGCCGACGCCCGTGGCCTCCGGCGAGAGTAGGTTGAGCAACGTGGCGAGCCGCAAGTCGCCAGGGTCGGTTCCCCTTGGCTCACCACTCTCGCCGAACGACGCCAGGAAGAGCGGAAGCGCTGCCTCCAAGCGGACACGTTCGTGTGCCGTAAATGCCACCGACAGATCGACCGCAACCAACTGGCTTAGCGTGGTCGCCACTTCCCCGGTCTCGACCGTCTCCTGGACCAACGGGTGCCACGCATACTCCAACAATGCGCCCACAGAAACGTCGCCGGCCACGAGCGTACCCGGCCGCACGATACCCACCGGGTCCCTCAGATCGCGGTCCATCGCTGCTGCCTCGAAACCGTGGGCGTCGAAGCCCGCATCTTGGGCACGGGCGAGGGACAAACACAAGGCGAGCACGGGTGAGAACTCTCTACGTTGGGCAGCCCTAGCCTGCTTCCGTCGCGGGGCCCAAGGCCCCGTTATGCGCCGCGCCCGGAGGAAGAGCCCTCGTGAACAGTCGAATTGAAACCCTTCGTCAGGCCCTGACCGAACGCATCCTGGTTGTGGACGGCGCGATGGGCACGATGTTGCAGCGGTATCGGCTCGATGAGAACGATTGGCGGGGGCCACGTTTCGCAGACCACGGAAAGGACCTGCAGGGCAATAGCGACGTCCTCAACTTGACGCGTCCGGACGTCGTGCGCGCGGTGCACCGAGCGTACCTGGAGGCCGGCGCTGACCTCATCGAGACCAACACCTTCAACGCAACGGCGACCAGCCAGTCCGACTACGATTTGGAAGACGCGGTCTACGATATGAATCGAAGCGGGGCAGCGCTTGCGCGCGCGGAGGTCGACGCTTTTGCCTCGGCCGAACGTCCGCGGTGGGTGGCGGGTGTGCTTGGCCCCACCACGAAGACGTCGTCGCTTTCACCGTCGGTAGACGACCCCACGGCACGTGCGGTGACCTTTGAGGTACAGCGGCGCGCCTACAGGGAGGCAGCGCTTGGGCTGTACGCTGGTGGCGCGGATCTGCTCCTAGTCGAGACGGTCTTTGATTCGCTCAATGCCAAAGCGGCACTTTTTGCGCTCCTGGAGTTGAAAGACGAGGGGAAGGTCGACCTTCCAATTTGGGTGAGTGGAACCCTCACGGACCGTGCTGCGCGCACACTCTCGGGCCAAACACCGGAAGCGTTTTGGGCCACGGTGCGGCACGCTCGTCCACTGATTTTCGGCTTCAATTGCGCGTTGGGTGCCGATGACCTCGCCCCCTACGTTGTCGATATTGCGAGCGTGGCCGACACCTTTATATCCGTCCATCCAAATGCTGGCTTGCCTAATTCAATGGGGGGGTACGATCACGGGCCCGATTTGATGGCATCCATTCTCGGAGACCTTGCACGACGTGGTGCGCTCAACGTGGTCGGCGGGTGTTGCGGAACGACGCCCGAACATATTGTGGCCATTGTGGACGCCGTGGCAGGCCTGCCGCCGCGGCAGCCGGTGCCGAAGCGCAAGGCATTCGTATTGTCAGGCCTCGAACCCTTTGTGCTGCGGCAGGGCGATCTGTTTGCGAACGTCGGCGAACGGACGAATATTACGGGGTCTGCCGCTTTCGCCCGTCTGGTTAAGGATGGGAAATGGGAGGAGGCTGTAGGGGTCGCCCGCCAACAAGTGGAGAGCGGCGCCCAGATGTTGGACGTCAACGTCGATGAGGCCCTGCTGGATGGCGAGAAAAGCATGGTGACGTTCTTGCGTCACCTCGGTGCCGACCCGAGCGTGTCGCGTGTGCCGATCGTCGTGGACAGCTCGAAATGGAGCGTCATCGAGGCTGGGCTTCGGGAGTTGCAAGGCCGTTCTTTGGTCAACAGCATTTCGCTGAAAGAGGGCGAGCAGCCTTTCCTCGCCCAAGCGCGGTTGGCCCACCGCTATGGCGCTGCGGTCATCGTGATGGCTTTTGACGAGGCGGGTCAGGCGGACACGGTCCAGCGTCGCGTAGATGTGTGCCTGCGAGCGTACGATTTGCTGACGCGCGAGTGCGGATTTGAACCCGAAGACATTGTTTTTGACGCCAACGTGTTCGCCATCGGTACTGGGATGCGCGAACACGATGCCTACGCAGTGGATTTTATTCAAACGTTGGAGGCGCTCAAGGCGAAAATGCCCGGCGTGCACACCAGCGGTGGCATTAGCAACGTGAGCTTTTCGTTCCGCGGCAACAACCCAGTGCGGGAGGCTATTCACGCGGTATTTCTCGAAAAGGCCATCGCGAGCGGGTTGGATATGGGCATCGTCAATGCGGGCGCCTTGCCTTTGCTTTCTGACCTCGATGCTGTGTTGCGCGAACGGGTGGAGGACCTCGTCTTCAATCGGCGACCCGATGCGACGGAGCGGCTGTTGGAGGTCGCCCAGCGGGCGAAAGGTGTCGCCCGCGAAGTCGGGAATGAACTGGCTTGGCGCGAGGCCCCGGTTCACGACCGTCTCGTGCACTCGCTCGTGCATGGCATCGCCGATTTTGTCGAAGCCGACGTGGAGGAGGCCCGGTTGGCCACGGATGCCCCGATGTCGATCATCGAGGGGCCGCTCATGAAGGGAATGGACGTGGTGGGTGACCTCTTCGGGTCTGGCCGCATGTTTTTACCCCAGGTCGTCAAATCTGCACGCGTCATGAAAAAGGCGGTGGCGGTTCTGGTCCCCTTCATCACGGGGGGAGACATCGCCGCTGCGACCAAAGGAACAATTGTGCTCGCTACCGTCAAGGGTGACGTTCACGATATTGGCAAGAATATCGTCGGTGTGGTGTTGCAATGCAACCATTGGCGAATCGTCGATTTGGGCGTCATGGTTCACGCACATCGGATTCTGGAGGCTGCAAGAGCCGAGAACGCTGTAGCTATCGGGCTGTCTGGGCTAATTACGCCGTCGTTGGATGAAATGGTCCGCGTGGCTTCAGAAATGGAGCACGATGGGTTTTCCCTACCGCTGCTGATCGGCGGCGCAACCACGTCCCGGTTGCACACCGCCATTCGGATTGCGCCTGCCTACAGCCACCCCGTCGTGTGGGTGTCGGATGCCTCCCGCGCGGTGTCCGTTGTGGCACAGATGATGGGACCTAACCGCGTTGCGTTCGCGGCCGATACTGCCGTGGCCTACGAAAAACTCCGGGAAGAGCGAAAAGCCACCGCGGAACGAGAGGTTCGTCCACTCGCTTCAGCGCGGTCGAATCGCTTGCTGTTGGATTGGTCGGTGCCCTCGGCGGCGGCACCTGCAGCTCCGGGCGTGACCGAGGTCGAACCCGACCTTTCCACGCTTGTGGCGTGGATTGATTGGACGCCATTTTTCCAAGCCTGGGAGTTGCGCGGAATCTTTCCGAAAATACTAGATGACGAGAAGGTGGGGCCCGCGGCCCGCCGTTTGTACGACGATGCGCGAGAGATGCTGAGCGACATCGTCACGCGCAACCTCCTCAGGCCGCGAGGTGCGATCGGCCTGTTCCCAGCTGCGTCTCGCGGCGACGACATTGTTGTGTACGAGCGCGAGGACCGGCGGTCTGTCCGTGTGGTGCTCCACGGGATTCGCCAACAACATGCGGGCGACCGGCCGAACCTGTGTTTGAGCGACTTCATCGCCCCGACTGGGGGTCCTCCCGACTGGATCGGTGCCTTTGTAGTGACGGCCGGCCACGGCTTGGACGAGATGGTCGCCAGGTTCGAAGCGGATCACGACGACTATCAAGCGATTCTCGCAAAAGCGCTGGCGGACCGGCTTGCTGAGGCCTTCGCGGAATGGGCCCATCACCAAGTGCGCACGGTGTGGTGGGGCTACGCCGCAGATGAAAACACGTCCATTTCCGACGCGATCGCGGAGAACTACCGCGGTATTCGGCCGGCGCCAGGGTATCCTGCCTGTCCGGATCATTCTGCCAAGCGGGAGCTGTTTGACCTGTTGGAGGCGGAGCGCCGCACGGGTGCTAGCCTGACCGAGAGTTTCGCTGTGCTTCCCACGGCGGCCGTGTCTGGTTGGTACTTCGCCCATCCGCAGGCGAGGTACTTTGCGGTTGGGCGAATCGGCGCAGACCAAGTGCGCGACCTTGCGAACAGACGTGGCGTGGCGGTCGAGGAGGTTGAACGCACTGCTGGGGCATGGATGTCAAGTGGTTGAAACGTGTGGCGGTGGCGTGACGCCTTCTATAGGTGTCGGGCATAAAATGGGCACGAGGCACCAATGCGCATTGGCTGTTCGATGGCAATCTCCTTCGCGTTTGCATGCACCTCGGCGCCGCCCGCGGCCATAGGGTCGAACCCCCCTGAACCGCCAGACCAGACCGGCGGCACGGGCGGCTTGGTCGTTACAGATACGGACACCGGGGCTGCAGGCAGTGGTGGTGCCGGTGGAAGTGGTGGAAGCGGCGGCACTGGCGGCACTGCCCTTACGGGTGTGGTAGGATTTCCATACGAAGAATTCGATTGTTCTGCGGGTATTTCGGAGGGTCCGTTTGAAAATCGAATATTGGCGGGAACGGGGTCGAACGAAGACATTGCCTTGGACCAGGATGGTTATCTTCTGGCGGCGGATTGGGGTAATAACATTATTCGGTACACACATGAGGGTGTTGGCTCTGCCTGGGCGACGGCCTTTGGCGACCCGACCGGAATGGAGCTGCGCCCAAACGGCGATTTGGTGGTCGCGGACCGCTCGAACGGTCGGGTTGTCATGCGCGAGTACCTAACGGACGCATTAATCGTGCTGGACGGTAGCATCTCGTCGCCAAATAAAAATCGAAATTGCGCCTGATGGAAGCGTATTTGTGACCGACAGCTACGCCCAAGGCGTGTACCGCATCGATCCAGAAACCTTCGAAACCGAGCTCGTTGTGGGTGGAATCCCGTCAGCAGACGGCCTGACCTTCGACGAAACCTACCATACGCTCTACGTCGGCACGCTTGCGGGACCGGAAATTTTCGGCGTTCCTGTCAACGGTCCGGGCGATTACGGGGAACCGTACGCAGTACCGCTTCCCGACGACGTTCCTTGGGATTTTGTGGATGGGATGCAGGTCGATCGCTGTGGAAATCTGTACATCGCCGATTTTTATTACTCGGTGTGGCGCTTGGACATCGACGCGCAGGTGATCACCAAGGTGTACGATGACGGCGTTAGCATCATTCCCGCGATTCGTTTCGGAACGGGTCTGGGTGGCTGGGACTCGCTCAAGTTGTACGCGAGCACCTATGGTCAGGTCGTCGAAATAGACGTTGGGGTGCCCGGCAAGCCGCGCTGGCCTGCGGTCTGGCCCTAGGGCCCGCATCAAAATAAACGCTCCGCTTCGGGCCGCGATCCATCCGCGATGGCGGCGTTGCCCTCCTGGGCAGGACACATGCCTAGCCTGCGTCGGGCGCCTTGCCCTCGCGGCGCCTCACCGCCCGCGAGCTGGACCGTTTATTCTGACGCGGGCCCCAACAGTTCAGTGTCTCCTGACAAGTTCGGCGACCGGGCGCGTGGGAATGGCGCTAAACTAGGGCCCGTTGGAGACGAGCATGTGGGCGCTGCTTTGTTTAGGACTGGCGATGGGCGCAGGTGGCGCCGAGGTCGTCGTACTGGGCGACGACACTGATTCGGTCAACGCCGACGAGACGTACAAGCTCAATCAGATCGACGTGACGTCCGACGTCGCACTCGTCCAGTTTTCGGTGTGGCTGGACAGTGATGCAGGTGCTGAGGTCAACTTCGTCGTCTACGAGCAGTCAGGCGGGTACCTGTGGGATCTCGTGTGGCAATCTGAAAACACGGCGGTGGATGCGGGCCAAGGATTCAAGCAATCCCCGCCCTTTGAGGTTCCTCTCGTGGCCGGAAGTTCCTACGCCATTGGGCTCTACTTGACCAATGACAACGTCACCTACTTTTTCGCGCCCGATGCAGGCGGGATGGAGCTGCCCTTCGGCACCGCAGTGGGCACGCTCTTTGCCGACGGCAACGGGGCTCCAGAGGGCGATGTCATCAACCCGCTGCAACCCGAGTCTCAAGGTGCGGGGCTGTACTACCAGCAACTCGCTTATGTCAGCGCGATAGACGAAGACGGTGACGGCTACGGGGTCGGGGCAGATTGTAATGACGGCGACGCGACCATCAACCCGGGTGCGGAAGAGGTGTGCGACGATGGCATCGACAACGATTGTGACGGTGACCTAGACGGCGCGGATTCGGACACGCGAAGCGAGGACTATTGGCCTGATGCCGATGCCGATGGGTATGGCGACGAGGCGTCCGAACCGCTGTCTACGTGCGAAGAAGCGCCCGAAGGCATGGTGGGCAATTCGCGGGACTGCGACGACGCGGCGGCCGATGTGAGCCCTGACGGTGTCGAGACCTGCGACGGTCGCGATGAAGATTGTAATGGCGATATCGATGAAGGGTTTGAGCGGGTCAAGACCTGGCCGGATACCGATGGGGATGGCTTTGGTAATGGCGATGCGCAGCCAGAGTTGACCTGTGCAGAGGGCGCTCCGGGATTTTCTGATAACGATACGGACTGTGACGATGCCGTCGCCGTCGTGTACCCAGGGGCCCCGGAGCTGTGCGATGGGCTCGACAACGACTGCGACTTCATCGTTCCCGCGAACGAGACGGAGGACGGTGACAGTGATGGTGCGCTGACCTGCGCCGACTGTAACGATGCGGACGACTCCTCCTACCCAGGCGCCGCGGAGGAGGACTGCGACGGGATCGACCACGATTGCGACGGCTCCGTAGTGGCCATTGCCGACTGTTTGGCAGCGGCGGACGAAGTGCTTCTCGTGGGCAGTTGTGAGGGCTGTGCCACCGGAACGCCGGAGGCGGGGTGGCTCGGGATTGTCGCATTGGCTGCGGCGCTGCGGCGCCGGCGGGACGTCAGTTCGCGCTGAGCAACGCATCGATTCGGGCGAGAATCTCCGCTCGGCCGAACAGTGCGATGGTTCGCTCGATTTCGGGCGAGACGGCCGTCCCGGTAATTGCAAGACGTAGCGGTTGGGCAACTGTGCCCAGGGACCCACCGTGTGACGCGGCCAGCAGTGCGAGCGCTTCACCGATGCGGTGCGCCGTCCAAGGGACCACTGCGAGGGAGTTCCGGGCCGAAACGAGGGCGGCGACGCCGTCGGGGCCCATCCACTTCTTCATCGCCTTGGGGTCGAAACTCGATGGCCGTTTCACCACGTAGGACGCGGCCGTTTCCAGGTCCACAAAGGTGGCCGCGCGGGCGCGGTACAAGGCCAACAGCTCGTCCCGATGCGCGTCGTCCAAACCGGCGAGCGTCGAACCGACGAGATCGATCCACGTATCAAAGGCGGCACGAAGCTTCGACTCCGAGCAACGCTTCATCCATTCGCCGTTGACCCAGCGCAATTTGTCGAGGTCAAACCGGGCTGCGGTGGTGTTGACCCTTTTCAGGTCGAAGACCTCTACGAGATCGGCCAACGACATGACCTCTACGCCATCGTCGCGACCCCACCCCAACAGCGCCATGTAGTTGAGAATGCCCTCCGCCAGGAAGCCCGCTCTCCGAAAGTCCATCACCTCGATGAGGGGGAGGGGCGCACCCAGCGCCGCTGCGATGGCCTCAGCCGTCGCCACACCATCGTGCTGCTTACCTACGAAACCGACGATATCGGCTTCAGTTCGCCCCGTAGCGTCCGCCAGCCACGCCCAGCCTCCCGGTCGCGTCGCGGCTTTCGCAGCGTCTCTTGCGACCTTTGCTTTGTCGCGTTTGCTCATCTTCGAACCGGACGGGTTGAAAATCAGCGGCAGGTGGCCTGCACGCGGCGGGGTCCATCCGAGGGCCTCGTAAATGAGCAAGTGTTTGTGGGTATTCATGAGATGTTCCTGCCCGCGCAGGATGAGGTCGATCTTCATGTCGTGATCGTCCACAACGACCGCGAAATGGTAGGTCGGGAAGCCGTCGGCCTTGCGGATCACAAGGTCGTCAAGGTGTTCCCCGGTGACCGTCACCGGGCCAAGGATGACGTCGTCGTGCGTCACATCGTGGCGAGGGGCTTCGAGCCGCAAAACGGGCTTCCGATTCTCGTCGCGAAATCGGTCCAGTTCGTCGGCGCTATAGGTCACCCGTCGGTAGCGGAGCGCGTCACCTGCGGCTTCGGCGGCCTTCCTCATGACATCCAACTCGGCGGATGTTTCCCACGCTTCGTAAGCGTGCCCCTTCGCCATGAGCTCCCGCAATACTTCGTCGTATCGGGCGAGGCGCTGGCTCTGGAAGAACGGGCCACACGGAGACGGCGCACCCGGGCCTTCGTCCCAAAGTAGTCCGAGCCAACGCAGGTCAGCGACGATGCCGGCCGCCGCCTCTTCCGTCGAACGAGCGCGGTCCGTGTCCTCGATTCGCAGCAGGAATCGACCGCCGGTCCGACGGGCCCACAAGAGGCAATACAAAGCCGTTCGAACGCCGCCCACGTGCAAGGAACCGGTGGGTGACGGCGCGAAACGGGTGGAAGTCGGGGTCAACACAGGCCAAACTCCTCGAAGAGTGCACGAACAACGGTTTTTTGCAGGTCAATCCGCCTTCGTTCGGGCAGACCCATCCACGTCTCGACACAAGTGCCGACGCATCCGAACGTGTCGACGATGACTTCGGTGCTGCTCGTAGACACCGGGTAGTACAGCGTGGACCAACGCTCCTGGGGGTCGACCACCTGGAGGTTGAGTCGATCGACGACGCGGGTCAAAGCGGGCGGACAGGGCGTGACGCCGTACACCAACGTCTGGCCAAAAGAAGGCGTGACGTCCGGGCTGTACAACGTGCGAGACTCGTGGAGAGTCGCGACGACAACGGGTCGTTCGTCTCGCACGAGCGCCATGAATCGGGCTGCGAGACGGCGTTCGATTTCGGGTGCCGCAACGTCACCTGGGAACGAACGATTGAGGTCCAGACCGCCGGGTGCGGTGCGGGCCCTGGCCCGGTACGCGCCAGGATTCATGACAGGGACGAAGAGGACACGTCCGCGAAGTGGGCGAAAGCGTTCCTCCAACAGCTCTTGGAGCGCGTGCACGCCAGCGACCTCGTCGCCGTGGATTCCGGCCTGGACCAGAACGGTTGGGCCGGGTTCGGCCCCGTTGACCGTGTACACGGGCACGGTCGGCGACAAAAGTCGGACGGAAGGCATGGCCGCCGCGCTATCTCGTCGCCCGCGCCGTGGTTCACCGGGGTAGGGGCGCCGCATGTGGTTGTTGCTCGTTTTGCCTGCCGTTGCCGCCCCCTCCAAGCCCGCCGCGAATTGGGAGGACACGCTTGAACGCGTGACCCAAGCGGTCATCTCGATTCGTGTGACGTCGGTGCGTGACTTCGACAGCGATGATGCGGGGACCAGTCAAGGGACGGGCTTCGTGATCGATGCCAAGGCGGGCATTGTGCTCACGAATCGCCACATGGTGCACCCTGGACCGGTCGTTGCCGAGGGGATCTTCCTCGACAATGAGGAGGTTCAGTTGTGGCCGGTGTACCGTGACCCCGTCCATGATTTCGGATTCTACCGTTTTGATCCAAAACTGATTGAACATATGGAACTCGTCGAGTTGCCCTTGGTCCCTGACGCCGCCCGCGTCGGCGTGGAAATTCGGGTGGTGGGCAACGACGCCGGTGAGAAAATCTCCATTCTGGACGGGACACTTGCGCGACTCGACCGCAACGCCCCTGCGTACGGGACGGATACGTATAACGACTTCAATACGTTTTATATCCAAGCCGCCTCAAATACCTCAGGAGGTTCTTCGGGAAGCCCGGTTGTCGACGTTTATGGGCGCGTCGTCGCGCTCAACGCTGGCGGAAACAATCGTGCAGCGTCAAGCTTTTACCTGCCGTTGGAGCGGGTCGTCCGCGCCCTTGAATACGTTCGAGACTATGAGCCCGTGCCTCGCGGTACCGTTCAAGCTGTTTTCGAACACCGCGCGTTCGACGAGGTGAAACGCCTCGGTTTGCGACCGGAAACGGAAGCTTCGATTCGCAAGGCTTTCGTGAACGCGCGCGGAATGTTGGCCGTGAGTGAGGTCGTGCCCGAGGGACCGGCGGCGAAGGCCGGGATGCGGCCTGGCGACATTGTCACGAAGATCAACGGCCAGTGGGTGGGTGACTTTATCGGGTTGGAGGATCCGCTTGACCAAGCCGTCGGCCGAACGGTGAGGGTCGATGTGGAGCGCGGGGGAACTCCGCATTCGCTGGAGATGGAAGTCGGCGACTTGGAAGCGATTACCCCTGATCGATTCGTGGAAGTCGGGCGTGCGGTTTTACACACGCTTTCTTTTATGCAAGCGCGAAACCATGCGCGCCCCGTTCGGGGTGTGTTTGTGGCCCAGGCCGGCTACGTTTTTGGGAATGCGGGAATTCCCGACGGCGCCGTACTCACCCACATCGATGGCACGGCCGTCCCGGATCTCGCCACAATTTGGCAGGTTTTGTTGACCAAGGCCGACGGCCAGAGGATGCGAGTTCGCTACAACCGGGTGTCGGACCCGCGGCACGAGGATGAGGCCGTCGCCGTGATGGACAGGCGCTGGTATGCAATGCGCCAATGCGCTCGGTCCGATAGTGTCGGCGTGTGGCGGTGCGGTGAAGCGGGAGACGCCCCCCCTCTGGTAGCCAAACAGGTGGGGATGCCCATCGAGCGCCCGGTGGAAGGAAAGGTCGCCCAGCGTCTCGCTACGTCATTTGCGATGGTTGAAGTCGATATTCCTTTTATGACGGCCGGGATCAAAGACGCCAACTACACTGGCGTCGGCGTGGTCGTAGACGCGGAGAGGGGCTGGCTTCTGGTCGATCGAGACACGGTGCCGGTGTCTCTGGGTGACATCGTAGTCACGTTCAGGGGCGTCAAACGCGTGCCGGCCCGGGTTGTTTTCTTGCACCCTGTGCACAATTGGGCAGTATTGGCGGTGGACCGGGCCTCATTGGGCGACATTTCCCTGTCGGTGCCGACATGGGAGAGCGGTCCGCTCACTGAGGACGACGCCGTCTGGCAGGTCGGTCTGGATGCCGACCAAGCCGTGCTGGAGCATAAGTCCGCTGTGGACAAGGTGCGCCCGCTCTTGCTCGGAATCAACCGCACGCCTCGATTCCGCGACACCAATGTGGAAGCCGTCTGGCTCGACGACCCAGAGCGGATTGTAGGCGGGCTCTTGACTGACAAGAAGGGTGTCGCAAGCGCTCTATGGGCGAGTTTCTACGATCCGGCCAGCGAAGAGCGCACATTCTACGGCTTGCCCGCTAGCTACATTCTTCCCGTGTTGGATGAATTGAGGGCAGGCCGAACGCCTGTTGTTCACACGCTGGGCGCAGATTTTGCCACAACGTCCCTCGTAGACGCCGCTGACCTTGGTGCGTCGAATGCGCGCATTGCCGCTCAGATTAACCATGACGGGAAAAAGGACGTGGATTTCTTATCCGTGACGCGCACCCACGGCGGCGCTCCGGCGTCTACGCTCCTGCGTGACGCAGATATCGTGCTTGCGGTGGACGGCGAACCGGTGTCCCGCATGTCGGAAATCGACGCATTGTGGAACCGGGAAACGGTGCGGCTGACGGTGCTTCGCGATGCAGCGGAGGTCGAGGTCGACCTTCCGACGCTAGCGCTTGACGGCCTCGGCGTGGATCGGGTGGTGATTTGGGCGGGCATGGTGTTGCACGCGAGCCACCCTGAGGTCAGCGCCCAGCAGAAACTGGACCCCGCGGGCGTCTACGTGGCGTGGTCTTGGTATGGCACACCGGCGGCACGATTTGGAATGCGCCCGACCCGTCGCATCGTATTCGTCGACGACGTACCGACGCCCGATCTCGAGCAATTTGTCGCGGCCATTAGCGGTCGAAAAGATGGGTCGGACGTTCGACTCACCTACCAGAAACTCGATGGAAGCACCGACGTCGCGACATTGAAACTCGACCTGCGGTATTGGCCCACCTCGGAATTGCGGTTGACGAAGGGAGTCTGGGTCCGAACGGGGATCGAATGACAACACGCCTCGCTCTGATTCGACATGGCGCTGCGGAAAGTCGGGCCGCGCGGGACGAGGACCGAGCGCTTACCCCTTCCGGCGTGGGAGAGGTGGCGTCGACTGGCGAGCAATTGGTCGCACTGGGCTGGTTGCCCGATTTGGGCTGGTGCAGTCCAGCAAGACGTGCTCGTGAAACGCGGGACGCGCTGTCCGAGTCGGTGGGCGACGTCCCGTGGATTGTGGAGGCTGGTTTCTACCGTGGCTCTGCGCACGCCGTATTGGCTGCGCTGGGTCGCTTGGAGTTTGACGATGTCACGGTGTGGGCCGTGGGTCACAACCCCGTGTGGGAGGACGTCGCCAGCCTATTGTCGGGCGAAACGATCCGGTTGGACACCGGGGATGCGGCGCTGTTGGAGAGGGGCGCCGACGGCTGGCGACGTGTCGACGTGGTCCGCGCTGGGTGAAATCCAACCTGCACCGGGTGGTCGCCCTTTTCATCCTGTCGGGCGCTACGAGTCTCGTGTACCAATCGGTTTGGGCGCGCCAGCTTCACCTCGTGTTTGGGACGTCCACCTTCGCCATTTCAACCGTGCTGGCCGCCTTTATGGGCGGGCTGTGTGCCGGTGGATTGCTCGGGGCCGGCCTGGCAGATTCCACCCGGCGGCCGTTGCGGGTCTATGCGCTACTTGAAGCTGGGATTGCGCTTTTCGCGATGGCATTCCCGTGGTTGCTTTCGACGCTGAAGCCGCTGGTTTCCGCGGGCTGGTCCGGTGGCACCGAAGAGCCTGGCAGTTCGGGATTTTGGGTCGGGCTCGTGGTGTCGGCCTTGTTGCTGGCACCGACCACCGCCATGGGGGCGACCCTTCCGCTGCTGGCTCGCTTCGCGATGACCGACCCGTCGCGCGCCGGGGCCCGCTTGTCCCTGCTGTACGGCGTCAACACGGTGGGGGCGGTCTGTGGCGCGCTGGTCGGCGGATTCGTGCTCCTCCCGGCCCTCGGAATCACCGCGACGACGCTGGTGGCCGTGGCGCTCAATCTCGGGGTCGCTGTTCTCGCCTTGGTCGAGGATCGGCGCTGTGAGGCCACCGTCCTCGGAGAAGTAGCCCCGATGCCCGTTCGCGGGTTTCTGGTCGTGCTGGCGATGGCGTTGGGTGGATTTGCGTCCATGGTGGACGAAGTGGCGTGGACCCGGGTGCTCGTACTGGTGCTTGGGCCCTCGGTGTACGCGTTCTCGGTGATGCTGGTGACGTATCTGCTCGGCATTGCCGTAGGCGGTGCGGTCGGCGGCGGGTTGGCAGACCGTGCCATTCGGCGGTGGGGGTACTCAGGTGCGGCGGCCCTGTTCGCGGTCACTGAAATCGGGATTGGACTGTCGTCATTGGCCCTGCTGCGCGTCGCTCGAGAGTTGCCGTATTGGTACGTTTGGCTATTCGACGGATTGCAGGCGCGGACAGACCCCGTGTGGTTGTTCGTGTTGTCGATGGTGCTCTCGGGCGTCGTGTTGGTGCCGCCAGCGCTTGGAATTGGGGCCGCTTTTCCGATGGCAACGCGCCTGGTGATGGGCTCCGGCACGTCGATCGGTTGGCCGGTTGGGGTCATGTACGGGGCGGCGAGTTTTGGCGGTGCGGTAGGCGCTTTTTGTGCGGGATTCGTGATCCTGCCGGCGCTGGAAGTGCGGGGCACCCTCATGGTCGCCGCTGGCGTCAACGGCGTTGCCGCCATGCTGGTCCTGTGGGGCGCATCGCAACGCCTGTGGGCCGCCTCGGCGATGGCCGTCGTGGCGCTTGGCGTGCTGGCGGCGCCGAGGTGGGACCCACGCATCATGACGGCGGGTACCTACCATTACCTCACGCGCTTCTCGGACCATTCGCGGGAAGGAATCCTTGACTCTGTGGTGGGGGACTACGAACTCCTGCTTTACGACGAGGGGTTGTCTTCGGTGGTGACGGTAGGCCGCAACCGGACAACGGGGAATTTGTGGCTCGCGAACAACGGTAAGATTGACGCGAGTTCGCAAGGGGACTTGCCCACACAGATTCTCGTCGCGCTGTTGCCGATGACCCATGTCGCCCCCGAACGTGTGCTTGTCATCGGTTTGGCTTCGGGCATTACCGCAGGTGCCGCGAGTGTGTTCCCTACGGTGAAACGCCTGGACATTGTGGAAATCGAGCCTGGAATCGAGGCTGCGGCCCGCCTGTTTGGAGAGCACAACCATCATGTGCTCGATGACCCTCGGACTCACTTGTACTTGGATGACGCCCGACATTTCGTGGAAATGGCGCCCGTCGGTACCTGGGACATTGTCGTATCTGAGCCGTCCAATCCGTGGATTTCGGGCGTGGCGAATCTATTTACCGAGGATTTCTTACGGGAGGGGAAGGAGAGACTAACCCCAGGCGGTGTGTGGGCGCAGTGGATGCAGGTGTACGGCCTGTCGCCGGAGGATCTGAGGTCCCTGCTCGCAACGTTTGCGGCTGTGTATCCGAATGTGGCAGTCTACTCGTCCAATGACCTTGCCGACATCCTGGTGTTGGGGTCTGACGTGCCATTGATCCCTTCGCTCGCGGGTGGCCGAGCGATTCTGGCAGACGAAGCGGTCGGCGCTGAGTTTCGGCGTGCGAGGATCCATAACGAAATCGAGCTGGCCGGATTGTTCATTCTCGATCGAGATGCAGTGATCGGCGCGACCCATGGCGTGGAACTCAACACCGACGACAACATGCGAATCGAGTTCAGCGCTCCGCTGCGGTTGCACAACGATCTGGTGGAGCGCAACGTCGCCCTGTTGGGCAATGTCATGGTGGTACCCGACCTCGTCGCGAGCCAACAAGAATGGGAGCGACTGGCGGTCACACTCGGGAGTTGGGGCCACTTTCGGCGGGCGGCCGAGGCGAAACAACGTGCCCAGGGCTTCCTGGACCGACACTCTGACGCATGGTGGGCGTCGGAAAGGCAGATTCGTGCTTGGCAAGCCGCCTCTCAGGTCGACGTTGATTGATTCCCTCTTGACGAAGCCGACTACATGACTAGATAGGGCATCCAGTCAGGCGTTGCCGTGGAATCTGAGAAATCGACCCGAATCCTCGACGCAGCGGCGGCCTTGTTTGCCCGTCATGGCTTTCGGCGCACGTCGATCGACGAGGTGGCGGAGGTGGCTGGCGTCGGGAAGGGCACCGTCTACCTGATGTGCGACAGCAAGGCGGACCTCTTTTACCAAGCCGTTCATCGTCAACTCCGCGACTGGGTGGCGGCGGTGTCGAGAGAAATCGACCCACGGGTGCCGGCCGACGAGTTGTTGGCGCGGTGTAGCGGCGCCGCCCTGATGTACCTGGAAGACCACCCGCTCGCGAAGGACCTTGTTCTCGGGCACTATTTCGAGGTGCTTCCCCAGTGGCACGAAGAACTCACGCGCCTTCGCGAGTATGGTCGGCAAAACACGCTCGACATTCTCAAGTTGGGCGTGGAACAGGGTGTGTTTCGCGAGGACCTCGACGTTCCCGCAGTGGCGGTGGTTCTGCAGGAAATGCAGGCCGCCGGGCTGATCTTGTCGTGGCGGGAGCGTCGACCGCTCGCGACCCAAATCGAACGTGGACGCGTGGCGCTCGACATCCTGTTGCGCGGTCTTCGTAAACCCTAGCAAGCCTCGAGGAAATGCCCATCTGCTACGCTTGTCGCTTCATCCCGCGGGACTTCGTCGGGGGGACCCCACGTTCGGTCGCCGTACCATGGGTACGGCTTTCCTCACGTTGCACCCCACTTCTCGTCCGGCGGGCAAATCGACTTCGCTCGCGACGATGGCCACCGGGCGACCTCGTTCACCGGCATGCCGGTGACCGGTCCGCCCTTTTCCCGGAGGCTTGCTAGTTTCTCCACTTTCATAGGAGTGTCCGATGTGGCTCAAGAGTGACTGGTTGACGAGTATGGTCAAAACGTATGATCCGCGCGCTGCGCTCGATGCGGCAATCCGCAATAAGATGTACACCCAGCCTAGGGCGAAAGCGTTTTCGCTGTCTGCGTATGCGGACGCCGAAGGGAGCGGTGAGGGTGCTGTGTTCGAACGCGCGCTCAAGCGGGCGCTCGACCCCGATGTGGCGCGAATGATTCGGCGTCACCAACAGGACGAGAACCAACACGCCCGGTGGCTCACAGAGCGGCGGGTGGCGCTTGGGTTGCCCGAAGAGACGATTCCGGCACATCTCAAGACCATTGAACGGCTGTCGGAAGAATCAGGCGGGACGCTGGATCTACCGATGACGGAAGACGAACACGTCGCTGAGGTCTACGCGCTGCTCTACGTGGTCGAGGAGCGCGCGCTTGAAGAGTTTGACCATGCGGCCAGAGGGCTCGAAGCCGTGGGCGACACGGAGTCCGCGGCGCTGTTCCGGACGATTGCGAAGGACGAGGAGCGTCACCTTCGTTATTGTACGGCGATCGGGAATCGGTACGGCGGAGGGGAGGCGGCATTTACCGGGCGAGTCGCTCGGATGCGAGCCATAGAGGCGCGCGTGTACGCAGCGCAGCAGCGGGCATTTACGCAGTACCTTCTCGATACCGGTCGGTTGGTGCTCCCGTGGTGGATTCGCGCGGTCACGACGCCCATGATGGCCGTCGCGAACGCCTTGCACCTTTCGGGACCTGCGGCGCGTCCACCCGTGTGGGCGTGACGCTACAGGTAAAACGCGAAAAAGCCCGTATTCTGGAGGTATGAATCTTCGAATGGCGGCGTTGCCGAGGGCAATATTAGCGCGAAGGCCTCGACGAGGTGGCATTGGGCGCGATCCCCAGAAGCCGCAGCCGACCCGCACCCGGTCCCGGTCCCGGTCCCGCTCCCGCCCCCGCTCCCGGGTCGGAGCGCTGGCTCACCGATCATTCTGGAGCTTCTTCGCCAGGACTACGAGCATTGCGACGACTCGGTCGAGCTGCTCCTTGCCAGACCGATGCGTCGACTCGTCAACGCGGCTCAGCCTTCGGCACACATCGACGATGGCCGCGCACTCGGTCGCGGGGCCGGATGCGGACAGGTAGTACCGCCGCTTGTCGCCGGGCGAGTACTTCCCCGCTCCTTCGGCGATGTTCAGCACGATGGACAGCGAGGCGCGGGACAGCTGATCACCGATGTGGGAGCGGCCTCGCGGCAACCCCTCGACGACGCCGTTCGCGAGCACCAGGAAGTCGAGGGCGACCGCGTATACGTCGAGCTTCTCGTGGTCGAACGGCATCGGTGCCTCGCGTCGGGCGGGGGAGCGGGATCGGGATCGGGATCGGGTGCGGGACGAGTAACGCAGAGCGGCTTTCGATCATCGCGCCCGTATCGGAGTCCAGCGGGTCCGTGAGGAAGTCGTCTTCGGCGCCGTCTTCCAGACCGTCGCCGTCTGTGTCCACGACGGTCGGGTCCGTGCCCGCCGCAGCCTCGTCGCCGTCGTCGGCGCCATCTCCATCGGTATCTGCGAGCGTGGGGTCTGAGCCGAAGTCGCTGACCTCCTCACCATCCAGCAGACCGTCGTCGTCGGTGTCTGGATCGAGGGCGTCGGCGCCGACGTCGCCTTCAGCGCCATCGCCAAGTCCATCGTCGTCGGAATCAGGGTCCGCGGGGTCCGTGTCGACCTCCTCGCCATCCCAGAGCCCGTCGTTGTCGCTGTCGGGGTCCCTGGGGTCCGTTCCCAATGCGGCCTCGTCGCCGTCGAGCAGGCCGTCGCCATCGGTGTCCGCGACGAAGGGGTCTGAGCCGTCGGCCAGTTCGTCCCCATCGCCTACGCCGTCCCCGTCGGTGTCGAAGAGCGTTGGGTCCGTATGGATGCCGATCGCCTCTTGCCCGTCGTGCAACCCGTCGTCGTCGGAGTCCGCGTCGAGCGGGTCCGTACCATACGCGTCCTCCAATCCGTCATCAAGGCCGTCGCCGTCGGAGTCTGCGAGCAGTGGGTTCGTTCCCTCGTCCACCTCGGCCCCGTCCAGGACGCCGTTGTCGTCGCTGTCGGCGTCATTGGGGTCCGTGCCGGCTTCGTCCTCCTCAAGTTCGTCGAGGCCATCGCCGTCGCTGTCCCCGCCGGAGGGGTCCGTGTAGGAATCGGAATCGGAATCGGCGTCTGAATCCGAGTCTGAATCCGAGTCTGAATCCGAGTCTGAATCGGAGTCTGAATCGGAGTCTGTGTCGGTATCTGCGTCACTATCGGAGTCCGTGTCCGTGTCCGTGTCGCCCGAAACGGTCGGCGGCGTCGTGCTGGGGACTGTGGCTACGTCGGAGTCCTCGGGTTTGTCTTCCTTGCCACAAGCCGCCAAAAATGCCAAAACACGGGCAGTCGCATTGGACCTCCCAGATGAGCGTAGTGGAACGAGCACGAGGGTGCAAGGCCGCAGGCCCCGCGGGGGGTGATCGTTACCCGTTGGTCCCTTCCTTCGCTGGTGTGGTCCAAACCCGTTGGTAGCCGTTGGCATCAGTTGCCCAATGGCCGTCGGCGGGCGGCCCGCCCAGAGCGGTGTCGTACGGCCGCGGAGACGGTCCTGTGGACGCCACCCCCGTCCGCCGACCGCTTCGCCGAGCCCACCCGCGGGCTACGCGGACCCTCCCCGCGGCCTACGCAAACGATTCCATTCCGGCCGCGGCAACGTCGTGTCAGCGCGTGGTGACGCAGACCTGTGGGTTCGAAAATCGCGTGGCGGTCGCGTTTGGGATCGACGAAGGGGCGGGACCAAGGCAGGCTTCGTTTACAAAGCCAAGGCCGAACCATCCTGCCCAAACTCCAGTTTATCGTCGCAGATCTCCGTCTGCGGTTTCGCGACGCAATTCTCGATGACGTAGACGGGGTGCAGGTCCCCGACCTTCTGACGGCGGAACAGATTGTCACGCAGCTCGCCCGCGAGGCGGGCCTTGGGAAACTGGAGGAGTTTGTCGACGTGCGCGCGGAGCGTGCTTTGACCCTGCGGGAGCGGTGCGGCTGTGGCAGGGTCACGGAGGTTCTTCGGCAGACTGCCTGGCGGCGCGAGGCACCGCTGGGGACGGTGGTGGTCATCTACCCGTGCACGTACTGCCGCGCGTGCGGGACGTCGCCACACCCGCTTCATGCCTGGCTCGGAACGAACCGAGAGGCGTGCTCGCTGCTCACGCAGGAGGCGGCAGTTGACCTTGCCGCGGACGGGTCCTGTGGCGGCGCGGTGAAAAAGCTCGCGTGCCCCCAACCTGGCGTGGACATGGGGCGAACAACGGCGCTGCGGTCGGCGTCGTGGCCGCGGCATGAGGAACCGCCAAGACGCCATGACGCCAAGGAGCTACCGCCATGTACGAGCCCGACGATGAACTCGACGCCCTCGCGCGATCGGTGATCGTCCTCACCGGGTGACCCTTGGTGTCGCCGCACAACTTGGCGCCTTGGCGTCTTGGCGGTGCTTCGGACCGAAATCAGGAAGCAGCGACGTTGAGTGCCGGAAACCGCCACGTCCCTCGAAATGGAAGCTGACGGGGAGGGGGACGAGACCGACACGCCACTTGCGCCAGCGCAGTTGTCTGCCCGTCCGTTCGCGGCGCGCCCGACTACACCTCTACCGTATCGCGTAGCTCTGCCCCGGCCGCTAGCGAAGGGGAGGGACCAACGGGTAGCGATCACACCCTCGGGCGAGTTCGCGCTGCTAAACTTGGGCGCTTCCTGCATTCAGGCAGGGGGAGCGGCTCTCCTGGCGAAGCCACAAATCACGCGGCCTCGCGCAAGGTTTCGGGTTTGTTGCGGCCCAGCGCTTCGGCGAATGGGTCAGCGATGAGGGTGTCGGCGTCCTCCATCAGGCTGGCCCACTCGCGCTTGCCCGCGGTGCAGGTAATCCCTGCGATCCTGTTAAGTTCTTTGTGAATTGCGCGGCACAGCACGGCGCCCTGTGCTACAGTGAGTGTGCAAGGACGGCAACTCTCCGTTCCGCGTTCCGCGTTCCGCGTTCGGTGTGTTGCGCCTCGCGTAACCCATGAACACGGAGTTCGTCATGATGCTGTCTCAGGGCGCGGTTTGCGGTGGGGTGCGGGTCGAAAGGATCCCGGGATCGACGATCGTCGCCGTTTCACTTTTCCGCAATCGGGTGTTCGAATGTTCGCGTTCGGAAGCGTCGTCGCAGTTCAACTAGGTGGCGATCGACCTGCCCATGGCCGCGAATCAGGCGGTGGTGGGTGCGGAGGACCTGTTCTTGTGGCTGGAGGTTCCGCAACGGACGTCCAACGGGTCGCTGAAGTTGGTATTGGACCGGCGGATGTTCGACGGCGCCTTCACCTCC
>CAMASI010000070.1 GCA_945861065.1 Klebsiella pneumoniae
TCGCTGGCATCCCGCGGCGCTGCGTTGCGGGGACCCCGCCGAACCTGCGAAGTACGCCAAGTACTCCTCGGTTCGGCTGCACCCCGCGCCTTGCGCGGCGGGCGCCATCGAGCCCTCGATGCAGCAACTTATTCTTGCGCGGGCCCTAATTCGGAAGATCGACGGGTTTTCCTTCCGACATAATCCCAAACGAAATGCCACCATCGCGGCATTTCATTTCCATCGACCACTGTGGCGTATCGCCCCCACCATCCGCAAATTGAACTACGGTCTTGGCAGCGGCACAAGTCGCTATGACGCTACCATCGTCCTGCAAGAACACAGAGCCCTGGACAGGACAAGTCTCGCCAAAAGAATGCTTCTGGACGATATTCGCTGTGCCTGACGACTCATCGATTTCGATCTCCAACGTCCTGGCGGCCGCCGACGGCGTGCGGTTGTCACTCAGGGTCAGCAAATGGCCATCCACAAATGTGGGATGGTGCTGGCTGGTAAATCCGAGTTCTCCCCCAACCGAAGTGGTGTTGACAAAATCAGTTCCCATGGGTATTTCTAGCCCACCGGCAAGCACCCACAAGTTTTGCAGGTAAGTAGGGGATGTAGGGTCGAAATCCACCTGAATCACGGTGTCGAATTCGAGCAATGATGCCGTGAGCCGGTTCTGCCCGTCCACATGGATTCCATTGAGGTGGGTCAGGTCCTCCGCGCCAGGAAACTCGACCGCCCAATAGTTGTGGCCGAAACCAACCGCCGGCATCGACCACGGGTCCATCGCATCATTCGTGGTCCATTCATGGATCACTGTCCCGACCATATCAAGGGCAATCACCCCGTCAATTACGATGTCTCGCCCGTCCTGTTCCTGCTCTTCCGACGTCACCAGATACAGAATCTCACCTGCTGAATAGGCCATATGGTGGACGGCCTTGGCGACGCCAAGTTCTTCCATCGTCCAGTCCTTCGTGATTTCGCCGGTCATCTGAACCTCGACCACTCGGTCGTTGTTCACCACGCCAACAACACCGGCGCTATCGGGAAGGAAACCCACGCCCGACAGCGCATCGTACTCTCCAGCCAAGGCCTCGTACCAGCGCACCCTTCCCACGGCGTCCAACACGACGAATACGTCACTACGACCACAGCCGAACGGCACCGCCACCGCCTCCACGCCAGCCGTGCCGGTCACGATCGGGTCTACGTCCGCATACTCGGGCAACACACCCGTCGTAAGCGTGCCAGATTTGTCACCGCCGCCACCCTCAGGCGCCACAACCCACGTGTACTTCGTGGCAGGCAACAGCCCCCAGGCGACGAGTGCGTGGGTGGTTGCTGAAGAACTGCTACGGAATTCGAGCGATTCGCCCGCCGGATCCGTAAACACCAAGGTCGCGATCGCCTCCGATTCAAGAGAAACGCCGCAATCCGCGCGCAAAACGTTGGCGATTTGCGAGGTGCACGTCGCGCTGACCACGGCGTTCATCGTCGTCCCGCCGCTTCCACCACCACCGGCGCTCCCACCGATGCCGCCGTTCCCAGCGCCCCCTCCTGTGGCCCCCGTGCCCACGGGGTCCGTGCCCAATTCAGGCGTCGGGCTGGCGCACGCCGCGCAGACACAAAATGCGGCGCCCGTGACGGAGGCGCGGAGCGAGCGACACCCTATCAAACTCCTCGGACGCCGCCCTACAGCCAAAAACTCGCGCCTTCTAGCTCCCCTGCAGAGTTCCAATAATATTCGTCACGGCACGGTTGCACACCTGTCGCAACCTCAAATTGAATATTGTCCCAAGTGATGCTCAGCTGATATCCTGGGGTATATGAATCCACCGTGATGCTCCCGGAACATGCATCGTACACGTTCGTCGTGTCGCCGGCCACGTCGACCATCTCCGCGGTAAACTCCATACCCCACGCCAGGGTCTCACTGACACCGAGTACCCGCGGACCGAAGACCGTGAAGATCAGCGACTTGCCCGCCGGGCTAGGGGCCGTGTGAATGACGGTGTTCTCGCCCAACACGTCGTGGAACCAACCGCCGGGCGTTCCGTCAAAAGACACGTCGCCCGCACACTCGGCGAGCTCCACTAGGCAACCCTGCGCCACCCCAGTCGCGACACAGTCCGTGACGGTTGTCGGCACCAGGGGCAGCCCAGTCTCCCCGGTATCTTCTGGTTCCGGCTCAGGAGCCGTGTCCGTCACCGGCTCGCCGCCGCCGCAGCTGACCGCTCCCAGCACAAACCACACCCGCATAGCGCCTCCGCCCGGGGGCTAACCTGCCTGCTAGCCGCCCACGGTCAGACGTGTCGCAAGCCCGACGAGTCCAAGGAACTCCGTACGGTATCCCGCCGGATCTTTGCCCAGGGCGTCTCGTGCTGTGCCCGCGACCCATCCCCAGTCCATCGTTCCTCGCCGGTCCGAGTCCCGAAGCATCATGCCAAACCCAGCCACGGAGGCAGCGAATTGCAGGTCCTGTGAGGCAGCAGTAAAGAGGCCACCCGCATCACGAACGGCCATGGAGATGAGGCGAGACGAATCGGAATCGGGCGCCTTGAACCGAACGGCGACCGTCAGCAACTCTCCGGACGACGCCGCTCCTGACTGCATCAACCCCTCTTGGTACCTGAGCGGGTCCACCTCAGCCGCCACGCCGATGGACGCCGGAATCACCTCATACAAGGCGGTGACCGAATGGCCCGCGCCGATCTCTCCCGCGTCCTTCGTATCGTCGTTGAAATCGCGTGCCGCCAGCGCGCGATTTTCGTAGCCGAGCAGTCGCCACGCCGAAACCTCAGCGGGGTTGAATTCTACCTGAATCTTGACGTCCTTGGCAATCGTCACCAAGGTGGCGGACGCTTGCTCAAGCAGCACCTTTTTCATCTCCGCCATGGAATCGATAATCGCGTAGTTTCCATTCCCTTTGTCGGCGAGCTGCTCCATGCGGTCGTCGTGGAGGTTTCCCCGACCCACGCCCAGCACGCTCAGAAAAACGCCCGTCTTGCGCTTTTCCTCGATGAGTTGAACCAGTTCGGCCTCGGAACTCACGCCCACATTGAAGTCCCCATCGGTGGCCAAGATGACCCGATTGACGGCACCCCGTTCAAAATGCCTCTCGGCGAGGTCGTAGGCGGCCCGGATTCCAGCCCCACCTGCGGTGGACCCGCCTGACTGGAGCCGCTCGATCGCGCTGTCAATTTCGGCATGTCGATTCCCTCGCGTCGGTTGAAGCACGACGCCAGCTGCACCTGCGTACGCGACGATGGCCACGTGGTCGTCTTCGTCCAGCTGCGAAGCGAGTAGCGTCAATCCCCGCTGAATGAGGACAAGGCGATCCGGGCCCGCCATCGACCCGGAAACGTCCACGAGGAACACGAGGTTTCTCGGCGGTATTTCTGTCGCAGCGAGGTGTTTCCCTTGGATTCCGATTCGGACGAGCCGGTGCCCCTCTGCCCACGGCGCCGACGTTACCTCCGGGTGAACCGCGAATGGCTGATCATTCGTCGGCTCCGGGTAATCATAGGTAAAGTAGTTCATCAACTCTTCGACGCGAACGGCGTCCCGCGGCGGCAAGGTTCCTTCATTGAGATAGCGCCTGACGTTGGCGTAGGATGCCGTGTCCACGTCGATGGAAAACGTCGACAGCGGACTGTCAGCGACCACCATCATTCCAGATTCTGAAATGGGATTGTATTGGTCACCCGTCATCGGAGCGCCCGCGACCACCGGGACGGAATCTGGGAATCTGCGGTGCCCTCCGGAACCGCCGCCCATGCCCCGGGCTCCGAGACCCCCCGAGCCAACAGCCCACCCGCCTGCGCCCTGACCCTCTCCCTTCGCTCCAAAACTCGCCTCGCCATGACCGGCCACAGTTCCAGATTCTATGAGTCCGCCGATTCCGCCCACGACGTCTAGGTTGGAGGCGCCGGACGCGCCGACCTCCGTTCCGACCACCGTCGTCCCCAGAATAACCGGAACCTCCTTTTCCAACGGCAATCGGTTCACCTGAACTTCGAGTTTCTCAGGCCCCCGAGGCAAGCCCAGCTCCTCCGTCTGGAGGGGCGCGGAATCCGGTTCGATCTCTACGGTCGGAGTCCGGTAGCTGCTGGCGACGACACCCCCAGCGACGACGCAGACGAGGGTGAGCCAGACAATGCGGCTTGAGGTGGAACGAGGAAAGGACATGACGACCTCCTCTCCTCCCGACGCCGCGTGCGCGTCCCAGTTCCGATCCTGATGTCAAACGATTGTCACCCGGACGCCTAGATTCCTTGTTGGTACGTAGAAATATGCCCGTCCATCCAAGCCATTCTGGCGAGCATCCACGTTGTTAGCCCATCCAACGCACCCGAATGGTCGGCGACGGGGCAGAGAGACCCGAGCACGCCATAGCCGCCGACGATGCTGTCGATCGGCCACAACACGAAGTTCTCCTCCGGAAGCACCCCCAACTCCACCCGCAGCGCCTCCAGACGCGCGACCACTGCGGCATCCGCCAGCTCACCGGCCCGCAGTTCCGACCACCGCGCATGAAACGCGGCAAGCCAGACCGGATCGTCCGCCATCGCCGCGACCATTTCCGACCGCGGCGTGTAGCTGACCAACCACCCCTCCGCATCGCAATCCCACGACGGGTAACCGCCACTAGACAGGTCGAAATCCCAAGGCACAAATCGAATAGGTTTGCCCTCTTCTTTCACCACATGAATCGACAATTGCCAAGCGTCGACGTTGGCAGCCAATTCCTGCAACAACACCCAGTCCACGGAAGACGGGAGGTCCACATGGTCGAGCACCGACGTCCGGGACAACACAGCGGCTTCCCAGGCCACCAAGACCGCCTCAGCGCCCAAGGTCTGTTCTGGCGTGACCTTTTTTTCATCGGGGTAGACGAATTTCCACCCCCCATAACTAATGGTGCTTTGGTGAAAACCGACATCGTCGAGTTTGAGCACGAAATTCGTTCCTGCGCCGCCATCCAGGGGAATATCGACGCGGTCGTCGTCCCGTTTGACGCTTTCCCCCAACGTATAGGTCCCTTGAGCGACACCCTCCAGGGTCAGCGTGCAATAGGTCATTTCTGGAGCGAATGGAGACTTCAAACTCGGAAAAGCCCGAAACAAGTCATAGAAAAAGCGATTTCGAACGAGCGTAATGTCCGCATATTGGCCACTGGCCACCCAGTCGGACTCCTCGCCAAAACCATAGAAGTCGACGGAGACCTCCTCGCCGCCGTCCGAAAGACCCGCATCAAAGGTGATGTCTGAGCTATCGATGGCCACCTGGTGAACCTCGGCTGCAAGGACGTTCAGCCCCGGCGTCAGCAAAGTCGGATCCACGTCATAGGTTATTACCGCGGTCTCATCCGTCCCACCCACGGAGACGGTCGCAAGCGTCGAAGGCGTCACCGCGCCTGCAACCAGGTTGGATCGAACGATCTCCGCGCCGTTGAGGTACAGAACAACGCCGTCGTCACGCATCAGGTCTAGGTGAATGGGCGCCTCAAGCGCACCCGGGTCTACGACTAAAAACGCAAGCCGAAACCACGTGGTTGGGTATTTGTTTGCCGCGTCTGGGCCGTAGGACACCACAGTGACCTGATGGAGATCTCCGTACCCGAGGGGGGCCGCACCCTGAGCCCAGGCCGAGTCGTCAAACCCTAGATCGTTCCAACCCTCACCCGGATCTGTACCACGGTCCCAGTAGCGCCAAGTCTGTCCGAGCGGCAGGACGTCGACATGGGGCGAACGCAATTCCAAACCGTATTGGTGTTTGGGAAAGCCGAGGCTTGACCGACCCCGAAGTTCGATCCCGGCGACCCCGTCGTACAGCGGCACGCCGGCCGCGTCGGCCACGGTGATCCCACAATCGACTTTCGGCTCATCCACAATGGGGACGCCGCCGCAATCAATCGCAATTTGGCAAGGCCCGGTGACCGGCACAGGAAGAGGGGTCGGCTCGGTCGTCGTTCCAAACGTCGTCAGTCCCGTATCGGAAGGACTGGTGGTGGGTGGAAGGGTCGGCGGGTCGGTCGGTCCATCGGCAGTCGTCGGGCCGTTCCCCGTGTCGAGCGCCGCGGGAATCAACTGCGTGGGCCCGTCGCAGGCCACCAGCAAACACACAGATGGCACCCATCGGCAACGCACGGAACTCCCGTGGTGGGCACCTAACGCCGCTGACGTCAGCCTGAAGCGGACGTCTTCGGCGGGACCGTGAGGATACACGCCGCTTGTGATCCAGGTTGGCCAGACGGTAGACCGATACCAGGTGCTCAGCGAACTGGGCGAAGGCGGAATGGCGCGGGTCTACGCGGTTCGGCATCGAACACTGGGCTCCGAGCACGCCCTCAAAGTCCTCACGCTCAACAGCAAAGACGTGCTCGATCGCCTCGTCGCGGAGGGTAGAATTCAGGCATCCCTTCGTCACCCCAATGTGGTGACGGTCACGGACCTCGTGGACGTCGGTGGCTACCCGGGCTTGGTGATGGAGCGCGTACGCGGCCCGTCGTTAGAACAGTTGTTGATCTCGAGACGCTTGACGCTTGGCGAGATCGACACGCTTGCACACGGCATCCTGGACGGTGTCGGCGCAGCCCACGCCATCGGACTTGTTCATCGAGACCTCAAACCGGGGAACATCTTGATCGACCGGGTCGGGGACCGCTGGATTCCGAAGGTTGCCGATTTCGGGTTGGCGCGCGCGCTTGATTCCGATTCTCGGCGAACGCGGACCGGAAGTACCATGGGCACGCCCTCTTATATGGCGCCAGAGCAATTCCGGAATGCCCGACACGCCGGGCCCGAAGCCGACGTCTACGCGCTGGGCGCAATCCTGTACGAGATGGTGACCGGCCGCCGTGCCTACGACGGTGACGACCTCATTGCGCTCTTTGATGCGATGCGCGGCGAGCGCTACGCTGACCCCCGGCGGCTCGCCCCCGAAGCTCCCCAGCGATGGATGTACGCAATCACACAATCGCTGATCGGCGACCGCAGTCGCCGGGTTCAAACGGTGCAACGCTTGCGGGGCCTCTGGGACGGCGTGGACGGCCCCACGCCCGTCGGCGCCACTTGGGTCGAACAGCCAGCAGCCGAACCCCCAACCGCGACTGGCCGCACGGCGACGCCCCGCACCGCTACCCCCATTTCGACCCCGAGCCTGGCACCGATGGCGCGCGATTCAATCGGAGCCGTCGGGTGGTTCGGAGGTGTGCTAAGTTTGGGGATGGTGGGTGTGCTCAGCCTTTGCGCGGCGTTCGGGCTGGTCGCATGGTGGGCGTGGACTGCGGCGCAGGATCCGACGCAGCCGGCCCTCGACGCGCCGCCGGTGCGCGAACTCGTCGAACCCGTCGCTCCCAAACCGGCCCCTCGAAGAACTGCGCCAGAACCAGTCGCCCTTTCCGCCAGCCCAACCCAGGTCCCGCCCGAACCGCCTCCCACGGTTGAACCACCGACTCCGCGAGGCACACTCACCGTGGATTCCAAGGTGCCCGTAGGGTTGCGCAACCGAGCCGGCGTTTCCGTCGCACCGGGAGAAGTGGACGCTGGGGAGTGGACCGTGATGGCAGATTTCGGGGATGGACTTCTACCTACGATAACCGTCTCCGTGGCGCCCGGAATGACCCTCCGAGTGAGCTGCAACCGTCTCAAACGCACCTGTAGTATCGACTAGAAACCCGAACAGGATTCGATTTTCCGCCCATCGACGAGTCACAGCGGTGCGCAATGTCACGCTCCTCCGTGAAACACCGCCTCTACCCGATGTCCATCCGGGTCAATCACGAACGCCGCATAATAGTGCTGTCCGTAGTGCGGGCGCAATCCCGGTGGACCGGCGTCGGTGCCGCCGAATGACAAGGCAGCCGCGTAAAAAGCGTCTACAGCGACCTCGTCAGGCGCTGCGAAGGCCACGTGAAAACCGGGCCCAGGCCGGACGGCATCGACCCTTTCCTTCAACGCCAGCCGATCACCCTGCCCCGGTTCCCCATAGCCAACGGCGGTCGCAACCGTCCACACGCGTACGATTCCAAGAGGCAAAAGCGCAGCGTCGTAAAACCTCGCCGCTCGCGCGAGGTTTCCGACGCCGAATGAAATGTGATCTAGCATTGAGGCCTAGGAGGCCTTAACCTCGGTCCAGATCTGATCCCACAGCGCGGTCGCGGCACCCAAATCCTTCTGGTACTCCAGCCGTTTGAGCTCCTCGTCGCTGGGGTACGGAACTGCGCCTTCGATTTTCGCCATGGCCGCTTGATTGGGCGAGCCGTACCCAGTGAATGTACTAATTGCGGCACCGATGTCGGGCTCGAGAATATAGTCAATGAAGGCGTGAGCCGCGTTCTTGTTCGCCGCGTCCCTCGGGATTACGAGATTGTCCAGCCAGATGCCAGCGCCTTCTTTCGGCAGGCAATACGCAATCGCCGCCTGTTCCATTTTCGCCTGCGCCGTGTCACCGTTCCACAGCTGTGCCACCCACACGTCGCCCGCAACCAATTGGCCCTTCACGGGTGCCGAAACATAGGCCTTCAGCAGCCCCTTCGCCGTGATGGAATCGGCTTTAGCCTGGCCCAACTCCCCTGGATCCGCCGAATTGAGTGAATGGCCTCGGTATTTGAGCCAAGAACCCAGCACGTCGCGCTGGTCGTCCATCTGCGTCATCTTGCCTTTGAGGGAGTTGTCATGGAACACCGACCAACCATCCGGAGGGGTGGCGAGTTTGTCCGAACGGTAGGCAATTCCCGTCGTGCCCCACTGCCACGGAACGGAGTGCGAGTTCCCGGGATCAAACTCTGGGTTGATGAACATTGGCGCAACATTGCCCCAATTCTTGAGCTTGGTCTTGTCCAGTGGCGCCAACAGACCCTGCGCGGTCAACACGGTCACCAAGTAGCCAGTTGGCACGACCAGGTCATAACCGCCACCGCCGATCTGGAGTTTTGCCAACAACTCCTCATTCGATTCGTACGTGTTGTAGGTCACTTTGACGCCGGTTTTCTTCTCGAAACCAGCCACCGTGTCTTCGGCGATATAGTCAGACCAGTTGTAGATATGCAACTCGCCTTCCAGCGCCGTGGCCGGTGCCGGGACCACGGCTCCCGCGGAAGCCGACCCTTCGCCAGAGCCCGATGCGGACGGCCCACCCCCGCACGCTTCCAACACCGAAGCTACCGCCGTCGCGGAGGCGCCAAGCGCCAACGCACGTGTGATGAAGCTGCGTCTGTCCACAGCTCCTTGCACGAAGTCTGCCCACAACTCTTGCGCTTTCTTATTCTCACTCATGTTCGGCCTCCAGATCCAAGGGGTTTCTCACGGCCGATACGCTCGGCAAGCAGGACCAGAATGATTGTGCCAACCAAAACCAATGCGCTAATGGCATTGATCGACGGCTCGATATTCTTTCGCACCATGGTATAGACGACAACCGGCAACGTGGACGCCCCGGGGCCGGTCACAAAGCTGGTGATCACGTAGTCGTCAAACGACATGGTGAAAGCCAACAAGGCCCCCGACATGATTCCCGGCCACAGTTGGGGAACAGTCACCCGCCAAAAGGTTGTAACCTCGTCGGCGCCCAACACCATGGCCGCCTCCTCCAGAGACCCGTCCATGCCGCGCAGTCGCGCAAGCACCACCACGACCACAAAGGAGATTCCGAAAGCGACATGCGCGACGACGACCGTCCACAGGCCGAGCGGAATTCCGGTCAACACAAACAGAATGAGCAACGAGATTCCTACGACAATTTCTGGCGTGACGATGGGCACGTACAGGAGCGCCTCCACCATGCGTTTCCCGGCAAACTTGTGGCGAGCCAAAGCCAGCGCCATCCAGGTACCGAGTATGGTGGACAGAAGTGTACTCGATGTGGCCACGACCAAACTGGACTTCAGTCCCTCTAGAATGTCCGTGCGCTCGGCGAGCCGGGCGTACCAATGAAACGTAAAGCCCGTCCAAGCGACGCCGTACTTGCTCTCATTGAACGAAAACAACACCAAAACGAGGATGGGCGTGTGCAAGAACACGTAGACTGTCGCGACGACTGCGAGCAGCCATTTCGGAAGGCGCACGCTGTTCACGAGTTGATCTCCTCGTCCGCGTCTCTAATTCGCAGGTAGATAAGCACCGCAACGAGGACCATCGCCATCAGCACAAAGCTCGCAGCAGAACCAAAAGGCCAATTCCGTGCGCCCGTAAACTGGTTCTGAATGAAGTTGCCGATAAGGATGGTCTTCGCCCCTCCCAACAGGTCACTCGTAAGGAAGGTGCCCAGCGACGGAATGAAGACCAACAGGCAGCCCGCAACAACGCCCGGCATCGACAAGGGAAGCGTGACACGGAAGAAGCGGGAGGACGGGCGTGCGCCAAGGACCTCGGCCGCCTCCAACAGCGTGAGGTCGAGCTTTTCCAGCGACGAATAGATCGGTAGCACCATGAACGGCAAGAAGCCGTACACAAGCCCGACCAATACCGCGAACGGCGTATCCAACAGCGGCAGCGGCTCGGACACCAGCCCCGACCACAACAACAGGGTATTGATCAGGCCGGTGTCGCGAAGAAGAAAGATCATTGCAAATGTGCGAACGAGGAAACTCGTCCAGAATGGCAGAATTACGCCAAAAAGGGCGAGCGACTTCCATTCGCCCGCCCGGGTGATCACATAAGCCACTGGGTACCCAAGCAACAAACAGAGGACGGTGGTGACCAGGGCCTCCACCACGGAACGGGCGAGAATCGTCAAGTACAGCGGCTCAAAAAAGCGGACATAATGCTCGGTCGTGAACCCCCACTCCACACCGCCGTACAAACCCTTCGGCATGAAACTGTAGGTGAACAGAATCATCACTGGGAGGAGAAAGAAAAACATCAACCACAAGGCGCCAGGCGCCAGCAGCGACCACGCCTGCCATTGTGGCCGGTCATGCAAGAAACGGAGGATGCGCCTACGAAACGTCAATCCGCCTCCAGAACCTGGCAATCCACGGGCTTCCAGGCAACCGCTACCGCTTCACCCCGGGTCCACGTCAACGGCCGGGTGAGCTGGCCTTCATTCCGAAGCGCCACCGTCACATCCCGGTCCCCAGGCACCCGAACGAGCACGTGAAGGGTCTCTCCTAAATAGATGATGTCGCGAACCACGCCCAGAAGGTGATTTTCACCCGCCGGTATTTCGCCGGGACGGCAAACGTCGAACCACTCTGGGCGCACCGCGACCTGTACCCGGGCTCCGGCGCGCACCGAAGGATGTTCGGGTAGGTGCCATCGTGCACCGCTGTCATCCACCACCGTGAACCCGGCCGCGACCCGCTCCACCGCGGTTCCTTCCAGGAAGTTTGACTCCCCAATGAACTTCGCGACGAAGGGCGTGCGGGGATTTTCGTAGATCTCGGCCGGCGTACCGAGTTGGGCAACCTTGGCATTCGACATCACCGCAATCCGGTCGGACATCGTCAGCGCTTCTTCCTGATCATGGGTCACGTAGACAAATGTGGTGCCAAGCTGCCGATTGAGCTGTTTGAGCTCCAACTGCATTTCCTTTCGCAGTTTGAGGTCGATGGCGCCAAGCGGCTCGTCGAGCAAGAGAAGGGATGGCTTGAGCACCAACGCCCGCGCAAGCGCTACCCGCTGGCGTTGCCCACCTGAAAGTTGAGCTGGCATTCGGCGGGCAAACTGCCCGGGATCCAACCGCACCATTTCCATCGCCGCATGGACGCGCTTCGGAATTTCGGTACCCGACGCACCTCGCATTTCGAGACCGAACGCGATGTTGCGTTCCACGGTCAGGTGCGGGAAGAGCGCATAACTCTGAAAAACCATCGCCACGTTGCGCTCATAGGGACGCTTTCGATTCACCACGACGCCCTCGATCCGAACCTCGCCACCGTCGGGGTTGGGTTCCTCAAAGCCAGCCAGCAGCCGAAGCGTTGTAGATTTGCCACAACCGGAGGGTCCAAGAATCGAGAAGAATTCGCCCCGGGCTACGGCGAAGGAGATCTTGTCCACCGCGACGTAGCTGCCGAAAGTCTTACTGACGTTGGAGAAGGCGACGACCGGCGCCGCGGAGTCCGCGGCAGGGCTTGGGTCCAACAGAGTGCTCCGTCTACGAACAACATGCTACGACAACTGCGTCCGACTGTCGAGGGCGCGCGAATGGATAGCGCCCACCGTCGTCTACGGCGGACCCTCCGGAGTGCACAATTGCTGACCCTCGTTTTCCTCGCCGCGGCGTTGTGCGGCCAGACCCGCTTCACGGTAGACCGCACGGGTCCCGCGTGGACCTTCGACGCTGCATGGAAAGACGCCGACAAACAAGCTCGGACGGCCAGTTGGTCCCTGCCGGCGAAAGCCATTCAGAAGGACCTCGACGAAAAAATCAGCTTTCCCACCGTAGCGGCGAACCACGCTGTCGCTGCCGAGCTCCGCGCCTACGCCAAGACGGTAAAAGGCGCGAAACTTACAGTCAAAGAGTCAAAACAGGGCCTACGGCTGTCCGCCTCCGGGCGCGACCGAGGCCGCGTCCGAGACGTGCTCAAGGCGGCTGAAGACCGTCAAACACTCGCCTTGGATTCCTGGATGGGCGCCAATGGCTTCATCCGAACCCGAAAAGATGAGATCTCCTTTGACCACGCCCGGCTGGCGGCCGAATACGCGGCCGACGTCGCACCGCTTGCGGATGCCTTGGGACGCGGAAAGCTCGACGAGCGGGCCTTCGCCGAACGCGCCCTTCACTTCGTGCAATCCATTCCCTACGAAAAGCACCTCAAAAGCGGAGGAGATGCTGGCTATCGCCGTCCTCTAGCGCTGCTTGCCCGCAACAGGGGGGACTGCGATAGCAAAGCGGTTCTCTACCTGGCGCTGATGGAGGCCGCTTTCCCGGACCTCGCAAAAGTCGTGGTCTACATTCCCGATCATGCGTTCGTCGGGCTCGGCCTGGAGAAAATGGATCACGAATCCACCTTCAAGCGCGATGGCCAGGAATGGCTGTTCGCAGAGGCCGTCGGACCTGCGCTCGTCGGACTCGGCGAGGCCGCCGGCCGAAGCAAACGCGGCGTCAATTTTGGCGGCGGCGAAATTCATGCCGTTCCATAGGGCCTCGGACATGAACAATCGACCCCGACCGACCACTCCGAAAAGTAAGCAGACGCGGGAGGCCGGCGTTACCCCGCGGCCCCGTGTGGAGGCGACCTTGTTGTCATTGCGATGGACCTGGAGCGGCATGGCGATGGCCGCAACGCTGCTCCTACCCGTTTCGGCGTTCGCTTCGGACGCAGCACCCGCCGAGGAAGAGTCCCTTCCCGTTCCGACGTTGTCCATCGACAGGCTGCCACCGAATGCCAGCTGGGACCTCGCTGTCACGCTGAGCTACGGCGTTCTCCCTCACTTCGAAGACGTCGTTCCTACCTGGGTCGGATTCGGATTTCGCGGTGCGTGGGGCCCCAATTTCGGGACTCACCGTGTCGGCCCGGCGCTGCAGCTTCTGACCGAGGGCCCAATGGGTGTGCACACCTCCTTGCTGGTCGAACCATCGATCGCTTGGGACTATGTCGGAGAGGCCAACGTGCTCGTGGGCGCCGGCGTGGGCTGGGCGCTGGCCTACAACTCTCGCGCAGACATCATCGTGCCGGAGCGTTCGGTCACCACGCTTCCGTCCATCTCCGGCCGATTTGGATGGAGCGAGACGTGGACCCGCGTCGGACGTCGGCTCTTCGTATTCGTCGAACCGAAGTTGCGGATCGCCACCGAGGACATAGGCGCAAAAGGGGACTCGCCCTTTCATCCAGTCGTTTCAATTAACCTGGGTTCTGGACAGGGGTACTGACATGGCTGAAGCACTAGTTGCCGTACTGATGGGGAGCCGGTCGGACCTGACCGCCATGCAAGGGGCGCTCGACATCCTCGATGAATTCGGCGTGCCGCGTGAGGCGAGAGTCTTGTCTGCACATCGCGCGCCCGATGCCATGCTCGCCTGGGCTCGCGCCGCAGGCCCCCGAGGGATTCGCGCAATCATCGCCGGTGCCGGCGGAGCCGCCCATTTGCCCGGCATGCTTGCTGCCGTCACAACCGTTCCCGTCCTTGGCGTTCCGGTCGCTACCGGCACGCTCGGTGGTCTGGACGCGCTGATGTCCATCGTTCAGATGCCGCGCGGTGTGCCCGTCGCCACGTTCGCGATCGGGGGGTCCGGCAACGCCGCGCTGTTCGCCATTCAGATGCTCGCGGGCTCCAATCCGGCGTTGGTCGCACAGATCGAGGCATTCAGGGAACGACGCGCGCTCGAGGCGCAACAACTGCTGTAGACGCCGCAATCGTCCCGTTTCGTCTGCGTTCTCGATGAGGCGACGGATTGTGTTACGCGGCCGCCCCCCCCGCTGGAGGAAGAGATGATCCGCCCTGTTTTGGTTGTGCTCGCGATGAGCGTGGCCCTGTCCTCGTGTACGAACCCTGAGATGGACAAGAAGTTCGCCGACCTCGAGGCCCGAGTCAAGGTGATCGAGGACAAAGGCGGCGCCGTTGGCGCAGCAGGTCAAAAGCCCGCAGCGCCTCCCGTCAATGACGAGGAGGAGCAAGCCGCAGGCGAGTTGTTCAAGGCTGCCAGCGCCGCGGTCGAGAGCATGAAGTACGACGAGGCCCGCGCCAAGCTCGTCGAGCTCAAGGATAAGTACCCGAACACCCGCGCAGCCAAAGCGAGCAAGCGCCTCGACTCGGAACTTGCGGTCGTCGGCAAGGACGTCCCCCCCGACCTCAAGGTCGCAAAGTGGTTCCAGGGCAAGACGGATTTCAAGTCCGGAAAGGCCACGCTGGTCATCTTCTTCGAAGAATGGTGCCCTCACTGCATACGCGAGGTGCCGAGACTTGAAGGCACGTTTGCCAAGTACAAAGACAAGGGCCTGAACATGGTCGGGTTGACCAAGGTCACCAAGGGCGCCACGGAAGAAAAGGTAGCCGCCTTCGTCAAAGACAACAAAGTCACCTACCCGATTGGCAAGGAAGAAGGCACTGCGACGTCCGAGCTGTTCGGCGTACAAGGCATTCCCGCCGCCGCCGTCGTCAAAGACGGCAAGATCGTGTGGCGAGGCCACCCGGCGAAGCTGACCGACCAGATGATTGAGGGCTGGATCGGCGGGTAGACCTGACGCCGCAGCACCACCGCGGTAGACGCGCCGCGGAGGTTTCATGCGTGCCTTGTTGCTCGTTCTAGTCGCTTGTGGTTCAGAGGCGCCGGCCGTAGCGTCCGCGCCTGAGCCCGCCCCAGCTCCAGCGCCCGCGCCTGCTCCCGTGCCGGCACCCGCTCCAGCTCCGCCTTTGGACCTGACGGGTCTGGACGCGGCTGCGCAGAAAGCCGCGCTGATGACGTTGGGCGAACACGTATTCAAGACCGGCGGAAACGGCGGCCTTGCCTGCATCACGTGCCACGGCGAGGACGGGAAAGGAATGCCCGGCGCATTCCCTCCTCTCGCAGGTCAGAAAGACCACATGGGCGACTGCGCGAAACACGCCGGGCTCGTACTCAACGGGCTGTCCGGCGAAATCGTCGTAGACGGAGTCAAATACAACGGTGTCATGGTGCCCCAAGCGGACAAACTATCGGATTCCGAGATTGCCGCGGTCCTCACCTACGAGCGCCATTCCTTCGGCAACGACTTGGGCGTTTGTCTCCCGTCAGACGTAGCCGCTGTCAGGGCCAAACCCGCTCAATAGCGGAGCTATCGCCAGACGCGGTCGCCCGGTAGGCAGGCCAGCTCGGCGCCAGACAAGACGAATGAATGTACGGGGGCCGTTGCCAAGCGTTCGGCCTGCCACGCGATTCCACGGCCTCCTTCCACATGGAAGAGGTCTGCGACGATGACCAGATAGCCACGGCCATTCCATCCCGCGACGGAGTTGGCAGCGATGCGGAAGTCATTCCACGCTACGGTTTGGGCGAACCCTCCCTCGAGGTCCACGGGGACAGGATGCTCACGCATCGCGCCTACCAGGACAAGCGCGTACCCGGGCGGAATTGGCGCCTGTTGCCCTGCGGGTCGCGCGACCGGGTCCACGCCCGCAGCCACCAAGTGCACGCCTCGACGCCCTCCCGCAAGCAGGGGCTTGTAAGGCCAGTACGGAAACGGCCAATGATCGTCCCACGCGATCAGCCCTCGGATGTCCGACGCGGTCGCGGTACCGGCCGGCACCTGGTCGAGCACGCCCTGTGCACTCACGTCTACGGCTTGCAGGGCCAACGTGACTTCGTCCCGGGCCGCCAGTCCTCGCACCACACGTTGGGCGCGCCAAAGATCGGGTTGGGTACCCCGCCTCTCCCCGAGCACGATGATCGCGGGGGCCCCGACGTCGAGCACGTCTGCGAGGCCCACGCGCTCGCACGGTTCGCCTGCGACCGCCCCAGAGAACAGCAGATTGAGCATTGAACCCTGAGCTATCTCGCGCGTAGACGGATGCCGTGGAGTAGGATGCCCCGCGGAGGATCGTTGGACGTCGCGCCACCCCTATGCAGCGGACGGTACCGCCTCGTCGCGGTGCTTGGATCCGGGGGCATGGCCACCGTGTACCGAGCCTACGACGCGCTGCTCGACGTGTTCCGCGCCGTAAAGGTGCTCGATCCTGAACTCACGCAGCGGAGAAAGACCCGCGAACGCTTCCTGATGGAGGCGCGCACGATGGCGAAGTTGAGCCACGAAAGTGTCGTTGCCGTGTACGACATGGGTGTCGATGGTGACCGCGTCTACATGCTGATGGAGCTCATCGACGGCGGCAGTCTCATGGAGCGAATCGACTCCCACGGTCCGCTCCCACCGCGGATGGCCTGCAAGGTGCTGATTCGTGTGTTGGAGGCGCTGGAGGCCAGCCACCAGATCGGCGTGATTCACCGCGACGTGAAGCCCCACAACGTGCTCCTCACCCTGGAAGGCCAGCCCAAGGTCACAGACTTCGGTATCGCGAGTGTGCATGACGCCGATCACAATCTGACCCGCACCGGGGCCGTCATGGGGACCTGGGCGTACATGGCGCCAGAGCAGCGCAAGAATGCGAAACAGGTCGATTCCCGGGCAGACGTGTACGCGGCAGGCGCGACGCTCTTCGCCCTCGTGACGGGCGTCGAGCCGCTTGACTTGTATGTGCCTGACTCCCACGACGAAGCACTCGGCGGCCTGCTGCCTCCGCTCGTGGACCTGATTCGCACGAGTACGCGCTACAAACCCGACGAGCGGTACGCGTCCGCCCGCGACTTCCGAGATGCCATCGCAGCGCGCCTCTCCGACTTGCCTGCCGACCCACCCGACGCGAGCCCACTGTCGGTGCCGGGGTCCATGCTGCCGAAGTACCTGCGGCCAGAGACCACCGATTTCGACACGTCGTTGCGCACCGACTCTGTGGACAAGGCCGCGGGCGTCACAACTAGCCGTACCGCACGAGGGTCGGACCGGACCTTTTCTTTGGCCGACGAAAGCGAAATCGTCCAGGTCGACGTCACTCGCTCCCAACGGGCACGCGGCACCCCTTCCGCCGAGGTGATCCGGGTCGACAAGGTGCCAGCCGCCCCGCGTCCCCAAGCACCGCAAGCGGTCACCGGCCACAACGCACCGAAGTCCGCAACCCCACCGCCGGTCGAAGAAAGCGAGTGGGTCGCGCAAGATTGGGCTGACGACGCAAAGCCACCCGCAGCCACGGTCACGCCCGCAGATACGGCGGCAACGTCGGCACCCGCGGACGAGAATTGGCTGTACGCCATGGCCTCCGCCACGCCCGCCACCACCCTGTCGGCGTCCCGGCCTGTCCCGTTAGCGCCAGTTGCTGACCCGGCCGCCGATGCCCCCATCACGTGGACACCTCCCGCCGCCGATCGCGGGTTTGCACCCGGGACGCACGCGCCCGGGTCAGGCGTCGCCGTCCAGGGTGTCTCGGCCACGATCAAAGCGGGCCTTCACCAAGTCACGGTCGTTCCACAAGGACTGAGGATTACGCGTCATGGGCTCGGGTTTCTGCTTCCAGGCAGGCCCAGAGTGACCCTGATTTCGGTGGCGCCTGGCGGAGAAGTTTACCGCACCAACCTCGGCGGAGCCAAAACCGGCACTGGCGCCATGGCCGCTTCTCCTCTGGTCAAGGAAACGGCATCCAGCGTCGTCAATGCGCTGACCCGACGCGACGGTTCTTCCGTCGGGGGGCCCCGATCGCTCGCCGGCCTAGCGGCCACCGTAGCGCTGATGGCATTGCTGATTCGGGTGTTCGCCCCAGGCCTTCCATACGAATTCTTCTCGGAAGACCCGAAAACCTCCGCCGACATGCTGGCGCTTGCCGGCCAAGTCGCGACCGCCGGGATCGCTTTTGCAGGCGTTGCGGCGCTCTTTGTGCCGTGGTGGTTGGCCGGCCGATGGGTGTCGAGCTTGCGCGTACTCTTTTACGACATTTCCCCGGAACGGGCGCCAGCGTGGACCGCGGTGGAAACTATTCTCGCCGAAATTGCGGTGACGGGGGTCGAAGTCGTGCATCCTGAGAAAGGGAACAAGTCCCGCACCGTGCGGTTGAACCGGGCATTGCCAGCCGGTTTCGCGACCAACGTCTCGGTCTGGCGTTTCGACGTGCGCGACGCTCGGCTGTATGTTCTTCCGGATATGCTGTTGGTTTGGAAAGAGCGAAGGCTACGCGTTTTGCGTTGGAAAGAAGTAGAGTTGATCGGCGATGCAAACTCAGGCAGCTTTGATCTCGACCCGCAGCTTGCCCAAAAGGGTCCGTCTCAAATCGAAATGCGCCTCCGTGCAAAAGGCCTGGATCTCCTACTAAAATCGACCTCTTCGGCAATGGCTCAACTTCCCGGGGCATTATCGGACCTCGGAACTGCGGGTCGAGACGGGTTCACGGGGTAGAGATTGCGCATCGCTGTCGTCATCCCTGCACGCCTCGCCAGCACACGATTCCCACGCAAGCTACTGGCTGACCTGCACGGCAAGCCCGTGCTGCGGTGGACCTGGGAGGCGGCCTGCCGCGCGCACCTTCCCGAACGTGTCGTGATCGCGGTCGACGGAATGGAACTCGCAGAGGCAGCGGCCGCGTGGGGCGCTACGGTCATCACCACCTCCAGCCACCATGCCTCTGGCACCGATCGTGTCGCCGAAGTCGCCAGGGGGCTAGAAGTCGACGCGCTGGTCAACGTGCAGGGCGACGAACCAGGTCTCGATCCCGGCCTTGTGGACCGCGTTGCGGCCCGCTTGGCCGACGGCGCCGAATGGGTCACCGCCGCCACCGCACTCAACACCTCAGCGTGGCACTCGCCACAGGTCGTGAAGGTTGTCGTAGACGGTGTTTCCCGCGCTTTATGGTTTTCGCGCGCCCCCATTGGCAACGCAGACGTGGCCCTTAGACACGTCGGCATCTATGGCTGGACGACAGCTACGCTTCGCCGGTTCGCAACGCTGCCTGCCCATCCGTTGGAACGGGCCGAGAGCCTGGAACAGCTTCGGGGCCTCGTGGCAGGCCTCCAGCTCGACGTGGTCCACATTCAAGACGCAGTCGGCGCCGTCGATACCGTACAAGACCTAGAGCGCCTGCGCAGAGAATGGCAGATCAGCCGATAATTACGGTTGAATGCCCTACGACGACCACCCCTCCGTGGACAGTGAGGTCCCCGACGCGAGCGGCGGCCGAACCCCCGATGATCACCGTGGAGGAGCCCACTGCGATCACATCGGGGGGCCCGATGCACACAGCCATGTCTCCAACCCTGGCCGCGGCAGAACCCCCAATGACCACCGTGGAGCAGCCCACCACGATGGGCCCGCCGACATGCGGCACGGTGCCCGACACCAACGGACACGCGTGAAAGTCACCGATCCGAGCCGCTGCTGGCATGGGGCCTCCGTATGGGTTTACTAGCGCACACCCGTGAGGTTGACGATGGACATTGAAGGGATCCGAGCCCTGCTCGGCGCGCACGCGACCTTACTCGACCACGAAGCGAAGGTCCCAGCCTCGTCTTTGCACCTTCCTGGACCCGGCTATGTTTCGCGCGTCTTTGAAGCGACGGATCGCAAGACCTCGGTGCTGGGAAACCTGCAGCGGATGTTCGACCACGGAAATCTCCGAGGGACAGGCTACCTGAGCATTTTACCGGTAGACCAAGGCATCGAACATTCGGCCGGCGCGTCTTTCGCCCCCAATCCGCTGATGTTTGACCCAGCTCACATTTGCGAACTCGCCATCGAGGGCGGTTGCAACGCGGTTGCCAGTACCTTTGGCAGCCTGGGCGTCGTGGCGCGGCGCTACGCCCACCGAATTCCGTTCATCGTTAAGGTCAATCACAGCGAACTGTTGAGCTACCCAAATACCTACGACCAGGTCCCATTCGGTTCCGTGCAACAGGCGGCAGATATGGGGGCCGTCGGCATTGGCGCGACGGTGTATTGGGGATCCGAAGAATCCCGTCGCCAGTTGCAGGAAGTGGCGTGCATGTTCGAGGAAGCGCATGCGTTGGGGCTCTTCACGGTGCTGTGGTGCTATGTGCGCAACAATGCCTTCAAGACAGGAACCGCCGACCATCACAATTCCGCCGACTTGTCGGGCCAAGCCATCCACCTTGGGTGCACGATCGGGGCGGACATCGTCAAGCAAAAAATGCCGACCCACACCGGCGGCTACACCGACCCAGCGCTCGGAAAATGGGGAAAGACCCACAAGAACGTGTACTCGGAATTGAGTTCGGACCACGTTATCGACCTGACGCGCTACCAAGTCGTGAACGCCTATATGGGCCGCATCGGTTTGATTAACTCCGGGGGCGAATCGGGAACCGACGACCTGCGGGATGCCGTGCGCACTGCCGTCATCAACAAACGCGCAGGAGGAATGGGCCTCATCAGCGGCCGTAAGGCCTTCCAGAAGCCCATCGCGGAGGGCGTCCGGTTGCTCAATGCGATTCAAGACGTGTATGCGTGCCCCGACGTCCGCGTCGCCTAGCGAAATCACACCGGTCGGGCCTGATCGCTGGCCATTCGCTCGGAGCTTGCTAGGCAGTCCACGTGCGGACGCTCTGCTTTTTCGGTCTTTCGCTCTGGCTCACGACTTCTGGTTGTGCCTACCGCATCGGGTCAGGCGCGGTACGAGGCGCACTAGACGAACTGTCTGGGGCCGGCGAAGGCGCCGGTGTGGAAGATGTGGGAGAGAGCGTGCTCCAACGCGCGCTCTTGGTCGAGCTTGGTCACCAACTGGGGCAGGGCCTGTCAGCGGGCCTGACCGAGATTGCGCCCGAGCAAAAGGCCGAAATCGAGCGCACGATCGATCAGATTCTCGCGGTCACCGCGCGCCGAACCGGCAAGGGGTTGCGCGACGAAGTTGGGCCGGAGCTTCGCAACGTCATCCGCCGCGACATCGTGCTCGCCCTGACCGAAGGCGTGCACGGGGACCTCAGCCCTGAGCTCGAAGCCACCGCGGAGCGGGTCATTCTGAGGGCTACCACCTCATTGCGCGAAGGCATTTCCGATCCGCGGCTGCGGTTTGCCATTGCCGACCTGTTGCGCGAATCCGTCTATATGGCCATGCAGGAGGGGCAGGGAACGACCCCGTCCGTCGCAGAGACCATCCACATGACGCTGACGGACAGCATGCTAGCGCCCACAAAGGAGAGCATCACTGATCTCACGAACTTGATCGGCGGCCGCGCAGATTCCGTCGTCAATACGATCAATGATTCCGCAAAACGAACGGAAAACATTCTCTTGGGCGTGATTGGGGCACTGGGCGTGGCGGGGGCCGTCGTGCTCATCGCTTTCCTCACCCAGAGTCGTCAACTGCGGCGCGTTCGAGAGGCCAGCCTACAGGCGGAGGGCGGGCTCCGCAATTTGGACGTAGCTCTGGACGGGCTTGACGAACAATCCCGCGAGGCGTTGCGCGCCCGCGCCCCCCAAAGCCCGCCCAAGCCGCCGCAGGGAAACGAAGGTCCAAAGTGACGGTGCGGGCCCTAGGCTACGGTTTATACGCGACCGAGCAGCTGCCAACCTTGGTCTCTACGCGTACCCGCGTACGCGCACCAGGCGTATTCGGCACCTCAATGCGCTTCTTCCCCAATCCACCCCCCACCGCGACATCCACCGGGGAGTCTTTTGGAAGTAGGACACGCACACTTCCGACACCGGTGCGCACAGCGACGTCGCCGGCGGGCGCTACCAGAAAGTCGAGAGAGATGTCGCCGACGCTGAGAACTGTACGAACGGGTGCAACCAGGTTGGTCAGGTGGAGCCCCCCGGAGCCAATGTTGGCGTCCAGATTCGGACCCACAAAGGTGCCCTCCACGACACCGGCGTTGAGCTGCAACGTCAGCGGCCCGCCGACATCCGCCAGCCGAACGTCGCCCGCGCCGATGTCCACCCGCACAGCACCGGTCATCGCCGGCAGCGTAAGATTTCCGCCCGATAACACGACCTCGAGCGCCATTTCCGGTGCCACATGAACCTCCCAAGAGGCCACACAAGGGGCCATTGGAGATCCGCCAGTCACGGTCAAACGCGCTGTGTCGGCCTCGGCGACGCTCGACACAACGCAGCTGTCTGGCCAGCTTTCCGGAGTGCCGCGGAACCAAACGTGGCCTTCGGCGTCGGCCACGAAAACCACATTGCCCATCTTCACGTCGAGCACGACGCGGCGGATGGCTTCCGCGGGAAACTTGGCGTCGAACGGGTCGGCGGCCGCGGCTGCCCAACAAATAGCGAAGAACCACATGGGGGCGCGCTAGCATGGAATCCCCGCGGCAGTGTTGACGGCGCTGCTCGTCGCCGGGAATGTACGAGCGGATGGCAATCGCCTTGACCATGGACGGCCTGCCGGCCGTAACGACCGCCGGTTCCTCACGAATCGCCGTGGACGTGGGTGCGTTGTTTGACGCACACGCGGAGGAATTGTTGCGGTACGTCCATCGCCTGACCGGTCGTCGAGAAGCAGCCGAGGAGATCGTGCAAGAAGTGTTCATCACTGCACACCGACGGCGCTCCGAGTTGGTCGCGGGGACCAACCTCCGAGCGTGGCTTTACCAGGTCGCGACGCATCACGTTCGCCACCATCGTCGCGGTCTGTCGCGTTGGTTCGGCCTATTGGACCGTTTCCAAGCGCGGGTGGGAAGCGAGCCCATCGGCGGACCCGAGGAGGCCGCGGCCCGGAAGTCCGACGGTCGCCGAATCGCCACGTGCTTACAGGACCTTCCGCCGGAACAGCGCGAAGTATTCGTGCTCTTCGAGCTGCAGGAGCTCGGGGGGCCCGACATTGCGAACACACTGGGTGTGTCCGTGAACACCGTCTGGAGTCGGCTCCGCCTGGCTCGGGCACGGTTCCGCACCGCTTGGGACCGAGGCATGCCATGAGCACTCCGACCCGCTGGCGGGATGACCCCGCTTTCCGCCTCGAATCCGGCATCGACCTGCAGGGCGACGATGCTGCTTTGGTACGGTGGAACGTCGACACCGTTCGAAAGGCCGTTGCACGTCGCCTGTGGTGGCGCACCGTGTGGGCAGGATCGATTGGCGCTACGTTGGTCGGTGGCGGGCTTGTGGCGGCCGTTCAACTCTGGTCGGTTCCGAACGAGGCGTCGGTTCCCTCCGCGGTGGGTTCGCCGCCCAATGCTTCGGCTGAAATTCAACGGCCAATGCCCCCGAAGCCTGACCGCTCCCCCCTCGCAGCGCCGGACGCCCCCAAAGTTCCCGTGGTCGCAGTCGCACTACCGGTTGAGCGTCGTAGTCACGCTTTGCCCGTCCATGCTGAGGTCGTCGCTCCCGCGCCACAGGCAGACGTCGACGGATCGCCAGACGAAATCGCTGCCCCAGCCGCACCGGCGGTCGCGAAAACGTCCAGCTCCACGGCAAGAGAGGAGATCGACGCATTCGAAGCGGCGAACTCGTTGCTGGAACAGGGTCGTGTGGGCGAAGCTCTCGGTTCTTTCGAAGATTGGACCGAGCGTTTCCCGCGGGCATCTCTCGGTACCGAAGCGAGCGTGGGTCGCCTGGATTGTCTGATCCGTCTGGGTCGATCCGTGGAGGCGGAAGGACTGGCTGCAGATCTGCTGAAGGACGCACAGGGCACCGCCTTCGGGTCCGCATTGATTCGACTGCGTGCGACGGCCCTCGTGGGGCTCGACCGCTGCGACGAAGCGCTGGGTCTGGTCGAGGCGTCAGACCGGGAAACCGCCAGCGCAATTCGTGCCGCATGTCGCGGCAAACGGTAGACGGACCCAGGGGCGCGATCCCCACAAGCCGGACCCGACCCGACCCGACCCGCTCCCGGTCCCGCTCCCGACCCCGCTCCCGGCGTCGCCCCTGGAAGCGTCAGCGATCATTCTGGAGCTTCTTCGCCAAGGCTACGAGCATCGCCACGACGCGAT
>CAMASI010000071.1 GCA_945861065.1 Klebsiella pneumoniae
GCAACCGCTCAACGACGCCGTTGGCGAGTACCAGGAAGTCCAAGGCGACGGCGTACACATCGAGCTTCTCATGGTCGAACGGCATCGCTGCCTCGGGTCGGGAGGGGGATCGGGATCGGGATCGGGTGCGGGCAGGAGTATCGCGGAGCGGCTTTCGATCATCGTGACGGGCAGACGAGTTCACGGGCACTCTCCAGCGCAACGGTTGGAGGAACCATGTGGTTGTTGTTCGCCGGATGTTCTGGATTGGTGCAAGAAACGCCCGAGGCAGAGCCTAACGGCGCTGTGATCCCCGTGGAATCCAGCACCGTGGTGACCAACGTGATTCCAACACCCGAACATGTGCCAGAGATTCCGCCAACAGCCGACGGATTGTCGGTTCCGGTTTCTGGTGGCGGCGTGCTCGTGCTCTCTGACGGGGTGACGGCTGCGGCTGCGGACATCTCCGGGGGGCGGCTGCTCTTCATCGACATTCCGTCCACGACCGTGGTGCATACAGTGGAATTGGGTGTCGGTACGCGTCCGTTCCGGTTGGCGGAAACGGGGGACGGGGCCGTGCTGGTCACGTTGAGTGGAACTGGAGAACTGGCCACGCTCGATCCTGTCAGCGGCGTGCTGGAGGCGCGGGAGTTCGTGTGCGACGCGCCGCGCGGCGTGGCTTGGGAGCCGGCGACCGATTTGCGTCTGGTCGTCTGCGCAGGTGGGGAGTGGGTGGGACTCGATGCGCAGGGGGGTGTGCGCCAGCAAAATCGTTTCACCGCAGATTTGCGCGACGTCGTCGTCGATTCGAAAGGCGACAGGTGGGTGAGCTGGTTTAGGTCTGCAAACGTAGGTCGTATCAGTATGGTCGGGGATTTAGAGGAAGTCGTCGAGCAGGATCTCCCGGATTTTCAAATCAACGATGGGAGTGGTTTGATCGTGAAGGCGTCTGCGCAGGTGGCTTGGCGCATGTTGCCCCACCCCGACGGCGGTGTGATTCTGCTGGAACAAATGCACCATGATTCGCCGTTGGGTACACTCGTGTCCCCCTCGGGCGTTTATTATGCCGTGGACGACGATTCCACGCAGTGCGCTGCGGTCGTTGGTTCTTTGTTCGCCCACGTAGACGAGGACGGCGTGTCCTGGTCCCCAAATCTTGCGAATGTCGCTCTCCCGGTGGATGTATTCTTGTCGGGTGACGGCTCGGCCCGGGTCGCGGCGGCGGGTGCTTCCCCCAGCACGAATTGGCCGTTCAGTGTGGTTTCATTCAATCCAACATTTAGCCATCCGGACTTGTTACGAGTCGGGTGCGAGGTGGGTGTCGCCGACGTCATCACGGGTTCGCCTATGGTGGTTGGGGTCGCTCAGGCGGCGTCGGGGGCGGTCGTATCGGTCGCGCAGGATCCGTTCTGGATTTTCGTGGATGGCGTGGCGATGACGGATGTGGAGGCCTCCACACTTCCCTCGGAGGGAAATCGCCTGTTTCACGAAAATGCGGGTCTGTCGATTTCATGCGCGTCCTGTCACCCGGAGGGATCCGACGACGGCCACACGTGGTATTTTTTCGACATGTCCACGCCCCGCCGCACACAAAATCTGCGAATCGGAGGGGTCAGCGCAACGGCGCCCTACCATTGGACGGGGGAGTTTCTCGAATTCCCCGCGCTTGCGGAGGACGCGTTCGTGGCTCGGATGGGGATGTTGACCATTCCGACCGACGGGGATCTCAACGCGTTGCTCGATTGGCTGGACGGCCTTCCTGTGGTGCGTCGAACGGTGGTGGACGAAGCGGCCGTGGAACGGGGGGAAGTCCTTTTCGCTAAACACGCGTGCGCCGGTTGTCATGCGGGGGAGTTGTTCACGAATCCGGTCTTGGCGGATGTGGGTACGGGCCACGAGCTTCAAGTGCCGTCACTCGTCGGCGTGGGGACCCGCGGGCCGTGGATGCATGACGGCTGCGCAACTACCCTGCAAGAACGTTTCAACCCAACCTGTGGGGGCGCCGCGCACTTGGGCCCGGGAATTCCCGAAGAGATCGAGGATCTGGTAGCCTTCCTCGATTCGCTGTAGGCGGGCTGACGGGTGGCTGCGCGCACCTCAGAGTCGGACTAAGGGCGCCGTGTCGTTGCCATGGGCCCGTCGGCGGCCCCCCTGTGCCACGCGCTGCGGGTCCCCATGAAAGTCGAAGCCAAATGCGTTGCCGCACTCGATTTGTTGCTCACCGACGCCAACGACGGCACGCGCCTGGATGACGGCGTGTTGTGGCTTCTCCAAGGGTCCGAAGAGGCTTTCCCTGGCCTTCACGACCTCGTGTTGGGGGTCGAGGCGAACGAGACGTTTGAGGGTGTCGTACAGCCGGAGTTCGCCTTTGGCCTCCGCGTCGCCTCCGAACCCATACCCGTCCCGCGCAAGGAGATTGGGCCAGATGCGCGGCCGGGTCTGTCTATGCGGGTGGACGGTAACGACGGGAAACAAGTGACCCTGTACGTCACCCGGGTGGAAGGCAAACGCGCGTGGGTCGACGTTCAACATCCGTGGGCCGGTCGCACCGTCCGGGTGAAAGGCACCGTGCTGTTTGTGCGGTATCCGACGCTGGAGGAGCTCGAACACGGGCACGTGCACGGGCCCGGCCACCACCACCACGACTGATCGTATGCGCGCACACGAATACGCGACCGCAGATGCCACGGACCTAGCGGCCCTGGTACGTTCGGGTCAGGTCACGCCCTCCGAACTTGTGACGCACGCCATAGCGGGCATGGACGAGACCGAACCGCAGATCCATGCGTTCGTGCATCGGCTCGACGAACAGGCACAAGCGCTCGCCAAAGGCGTCCTTCCAGACGGCCCCTTTCAGGGTGTGCCGATGGCCGTGAAGGACTTTGACGGCCTGGTGGCGGGGCAACCCTTTACCGCTTCGTGTCGGTTCCTCGACGGATTCGTCGCCGACCACGATTCGGCAGCCATCGGTCGTCTCAAACAGGCGGGTTTTGTCTTCGTCGGCCGCACCAATCTGCCAGAGTTGGCGCTGCTTGGGACGACGGAACCGGCGTGGCGCGGACCTAGCCGCAATCCGTGGAATGTGGCGCACAGCACCGGCGGTTCTTCTGGGGGTTCGGCGGCTGCGGTTGCGGCGCGGGTGGTGCCCGTCGCCCATGGTGGGGACGGCGGGGGCTCCTTGCGCATTCCGGCGAGCGCCAATGGCCTTGTAGGCCTCAAACCGACCCGCGGTCGGGTGTCGATGGCCCCGGACTTCGGAGAGGGTTGGGGCGGCTACGTTCAGTGGGGAACGCTGACACGAACCGTTCGGGACACGGCGGCGCTGCTGGACGTGATGAGCGGGCCCGAAGCGGGGGACCCGTACGCCGCACCACTACCTTCCGGGCCGTTTTTGGACGAGGTCCGGCGGGCGCCGGGTCGGTTGCGAATCGCCTTCTCGACTGCGTCGTTGTACGGCAAGGCCACCGACCCGGCCTGCGCCCAGGTGGTGACGGACACGGCGAGACTGTTGGAATCCCTGGGCCACGACGTCGTCGAAGCGGCGCCTACGTTGGACCGAGACGCCCTGATTCGCGCATATCTGGTGCAGGTGGGTGTCGGGACCGCGGCTGAAATCGGGCAATTCAGCCGGATGTTGGGGCGGACGCCGCGTTCTTCCGACTTCGAGCCTGCCACTTGGTTCCTTCATCAGGTGGGAAGCATCCTCACGGGTGTGGAATTGTCCGACGCGAGAGAAACGACCCATGCGGCAGGGCGCGTGATGGCGGATTTCCATCGAAAATACGATATATTTGTCACGCCGACGCTGGCGTATCCACCGGCGAAAATCGGTGAGCTCGCTTTGAAGCCGTCCGAGTCGTTCGGGCTGGCGGCGTTGCGGGTCCTCCCAATTAAATCCGTGTTGCGCCTCACGCTCGACCAGCTTGCGGCGACCGCGCTCGAGCGCACGCCGAATACGCAGATATTCAATCAAACGGGTCAGCCGGCAATTTCGCTGCCGCTGGGAATGTGCGGAGATTTGCCGGCGGGTGTTCAATTTGCCGCGGGATTTGGCAACGATTCGCTCCTCCTGCGCTTAGCGTCACAACTCGAAGAAGCGGCGCCGTGGCGCGGTCGTCGGAGCGTTGTATCGTATGGGGCTGCAGAGGCGTGAAACGCACGACGCCGGGAAGGCTGGAGGTACCACAGGTTCCTTTTGCTGCCATCGATTTCGAAACCGCTAATGCGGCGCGCACAAGTGCCTGCCAGATCGGCGTCGCGCTTGTGGATCCTGTCGGGCGGCGAATTCGGCGCGTATGTCTAAATATTCGGCCGCCGACCCGAGAGTTTGGCCGATTTGAGTCTAGAATTCACGGCCTCCGTTGGGAGGATGTGGAGGATGCGCCTGATTTCTCCGAGGCTTGGCCGAAACTCCAGGCCCTATTTGACGAGGCCGAATTTCTTGTCGCGCACAATGCCGGGTTTGACCGGACGGTGCTCCATGCGTGTTGCAGGCATTATGCGCTCAAGCCACCGCAGCGGCGGTGGGTGTGTACCGTGGAATTGGCAAAAGCGTTGTGGCCTGGAGAACCGGCCAGGCTCAATGTCGTCGCGAAGCGCATGGGCATGGCGCACCAGCACCACGACGCCGGTTCTGATGCCGAAGCGAGTGCGCGGGTGGTGCTGTGGGCATGGGGAGAGCGCGCCGCACAGACCGTTTGAGCTGTCAAGATTCGTTGCGCCGCACTTGTCCGCGAAGGGCACGTGCGCACACCTCGGCCCCCAAACGGGGAACATCATGAGTCACGCAGACGACAACCGGAAGAATCTCGATCGGCTTCTCACCGCGCTCGGAACCGGCACGGTCATCCGCGATTTCGCGGAGCTGTACGACAACGACGTAGCGATGCTGGAAAATGGCGTGGACGACCCGGCCCGCGTCGGCCTTGAGAAGAACCTTGCCTACGAGTCTTATTTTATGGCGAACGCGGAGTGGCACGGCGTGAAGGTCGGCCCTACGCTCGTGGACGGCGACCATACCGCTTACGAAATGTGGATGGACATTTCGTTCATGGGCAACCGGATGCAGCGCACCCAGTTCGCGCTGCAAACATGGAAGAACAACAAGATTGTCCGCGAAGTCTTCTACTACAAGGGCTGATCGGGGTTGGGAAACAAGACTATGGCTCGTACCCCTCGCGAGCCCGCGGATGGGCGGACCGGTAAACGTCCTTGAGCTTTGCTGTGGACACCGCGGTGTAGCGTTGTGTCGTTGACAACCGTTGGTGTCCCAACATCTCCTGAATGGCGCGCAGATCGGCGCTAGCGTCGAGCAAATGCGTCGCGAAGCTGTGTCGCAGCGCATGCGGGTGCAGTTCCGGCAGACCTGCGACAATTCCGTGTTCTCGTACGGCGCGGCGGGCAACCCGATCCGATAGGCGACCCCCACGAACCCCGCGAAACACGGCGCCCACATCGGTGCCGGCTTCGGAGTTCAGGGCCGCGAGCGCGTCTGCCGCCAACTCTCCGAGCGGGACGCGCCGCTCTCGTCCCCCCTTTCCTCGGCGAACCCGAACCTGGCTGGTATCGAAGCCGATGTCGTCCCAGTCGAGGGCCACGAGTTCGGAAATCCGCAACCCCGAGCCGTAGAGCACCTCGAACATCGCCCGGTCGCGGTGGCCGACAATTCCGTCGACGAGCCGCCCGGCGACGGCTTCGGGTACGACATGGGGCAACGGCGATCGAACACGAGGCGGGTTCAACCCGTCTGCGACAGCTTCGGCGACGACCCCCGTGCGTGCCATCCATCTCCAGAACGTGCGCAGCGCGGCGACCGCACGTGCGATCGTGGCGGAGCTTCGACCTTGACCCAGAAGCAACAGGAAACTGCGGAGTTCAGCGCGTCGCACGCCGGCAAGTGGCCGACCGTCTAGCCAACGGATGAGGCGGCGCAGGGTCGAGCCGTAGGCGACACCGGTCGCGGCAGAAGCGCCCCTCTCGGCCCTGAGGTGGTCGAGAAAACGATCGACGTGCGCCAGATCGGTCACGAAAACAGCAGCGGCCAGTCCTCAGAGATGGGCGACAACTTTTCGGGTGGGTGCTCTTTGAACAGGTCTTCGGCCGCCAAACGGCGGATCACGTCCAGAGGGATGATCTCGTCGTCGGTCATTTCCGCGGCGTCCAGCACGATGCGGTCAATGACGCCGTCTTCGGCGTGCCCATAGTCAGCGAGCAGGCGCAGATAGCGGGTGGCGACGCCGGACAGGCGCTGGGGTCCGTTCATGGTGGCCTCTGCCCTTTCGTAGACCGGTTTGGCGCTAGCGTCGAAGAAACAGCCGCCGCACTGTTTCCCAAACCATGCGGACCAGGATCATTCGCACCACGAACGACACGGTCCTCGCCACCCATCCGCTGACTCCGTTCATGTTCGACCCCTCGGAGGGTCTCCTACCTGACCGCGCCACCGAAGCCAATGGTCCGCGAGCACCATCGCCACCATCGCCTCCACTACGGGTACCGCGCGGGGCAAGACACAAGGGTCATGGCGGCCCCGCGGCATCAGCACCGCGGCGCGCCCCTGGTCGTCCACCGTCTCCTGCGGGCGAAACACGGTCGACACGGGTTTGAAAGCCACCGATAGTTCGAGGTCCATGCCGTTGCTGATCCCGCCCTGGATTCCACCGCTGCGGTTGGTGCGCGTGCGAATTCCGCCGTCGGGCGCGGGCTCGAACGGGTCGTTGTGCGTGAGACCCGTCGCCCGGGTCCCGGCGTAGCCGCTGCCCACTTCTACACCGCGCGCTGCCGGGATCGAAAGCAAGGCTTTGCCGAGGTCCGCCTCCAGCTTGTCGAAGACCGGGTCTCCAAGCCCAGGCGGCACACCCCGTACGACACAGCGAATCACGCCCCCGACGGTGTCGCCGTTGGCCCGGGTCTCCCGAATCAGCTTCGCCATTTCTTCCGCCGCCGCGCCATCGGGACAACGCACTTCATTCGAATCGACGTGCGTGCGGGTGACGACCGAGCTGTCGACCTTGCTGCCAAGATGCGCGACCCGATCGGTCCAGGCGACGATGGTGACGTCGCCCAGGGACGCAAGCACCCGTTCGGCAACGGCACCCGCGGCCACGCGCCCCACCGTTTCGCGCGCGCTTGCCCGACCCCCTCCTGCCCACATCCGGATTCCGTAGCGGGCATCCGTCGTGAAGTCGCCATGGGACGGCCGATACAGGTGTTTCCACGGCTCATAGTCTGCGGGATTTGCGTCTTTCGTACGAACGATGACGGCAATCGGAGAGCCTAGGGTGCGGCCCTCCCATACGCCGGAGAGGATCTCGACGGTGTCGGGCTCTTCGCGTCGGCTTGTGAGCGACGACAGTCCAGGTCGGCGACGCTCCAACGCCGCTTGCAGGTGGTCCGGCGCCAACTCAATGCCCGGCGGGCAGCCTTCTACGACTGCGCCGAGTGCGGGCCCATGGCTCTCCCCAAATGTGGTCACCCGGAACAGTCGGCCGAGTGAGGAGCCCACCTGCTAATACTCGTCGATGTAGCCCTGGTCGAACAGCGGTTTGGTCTCCGCGTTCATCCAGCACACCCACAAGGCATAGGCGCCGTACAGGGTCCCCAACGGGCAGTTGCACAGGCAAAGGATGGCGATGATTGTCTGCATCATCCGGCCCTTGGCGCGCGCCACCTGGCCGCCCATGGTGAACAACACCATCGCGACGACGCCTTCGACGATGGCGCCTATGGCGAGCCCAACCACCATCCCGATGACGGCGTCCAACTCCCCGCCCATCGCCAGCGTGAACGCGCTCCACCCGACAGCCATGAGCAGGCACAACAACGCACCCATCAAACACAGGGCGGCCAGCACATAGTTGACGATCTTCAAATTCTTCAGATGGCTCATGAAAACCTCTCGCGAACCCGCGGACGGTGGCAATTCGCCCGTTCGGTGCCCATTGTCCAGTCCGCCGCCGCCGCGCTAACCGGCGCCCCCGTGAAAGACGCACTGGTCGTGACTGTCCTGTCGCTCGTGCCGAGGACCCTGGTGGCCGGCTGGATGGGTGCGTTTGCGCGCAACGGCTTGTCGATGTTCGTGACCGATCTGTTCGTGCGCACCTACGGCGTGGACCTGTCGGAGGCGAAGGCCCCGCCCGGAGGGTTCACCACGCTGCAATCGCTGTTCACGCGCGAATTGTGCGATGGAATTCGCCCGGTCGATTCTGACCCAGCGGCACTTGTCTCCCCGGTGGACGGCACGTTGTCGGTGTGGGCGACGTCGGTGAACGGCCGCATCGATGTGGTAGCCGGACGCTCCTTGAATGTGGCAGACCTCGTGGGCGAACCGATCGACGGCGAACGCGATGTGGCCGTCCTGTATTTGTCGCCCCGCGACTACCACCGCGTGCACGTGCCTTGCGACGGCGTTGTGAACCGATGGCGCTACCGCGCGGGCACGCTGTGGCCGGTGTTTCCCGCGGCGGTCCGCCGGATTCGAAATCTGTTTTCCCGGAACGAGCGCGTCTCGGTATTTCTCAGCCACAACGGTGTGGAAGTGGTGGCGGTGCTCGTCGGCGCCTTCGGCGTAGGCCACATCACGCTCGCGATGGCACGGGTCGTCACCAACGATGGCCGGGCCTCCACTGCGGGCGTCGTTTCACCGCCCGCTACGGTCCAGCGCGGCGACGGACTCGGGGTCTTCCATCTAGGCAGTACCGTTGTGCTGGTGTTGCCGCCTGGGCATTGGACGCCAACCCTGCCCAACGGCGCGGCCGTACGCATGGGCCAGCGTGTAGGAGCACCTCGTGGTTGATTCGGTCGACAGTTCACTGGTGGCACTCGATTTCGACGTGCTTCGTTCCGCCCTCGCGGCTTCCGCGCAGACGCCGATGGCGCGCCTGGTCATTGCATCGTTGCGCCCGCTGCCCTCGCTCGCCGCTGTGCACCTCGCACTCGACGAGACGGGAGAGGCCTTGGTGTTGTTGCGTTCCGGCCGACCCGTCGCCACCGCCGATGTTCGCGACGTGCTTGCGCCAGTCAAACGGGCGTCCATGGGGGAAATCCTCGACGCGCCGACCTTGTGTGCCATCGGCAGCTCCATGGCGGCGCTGGTGGCCTTGCGTCGATCCCTCGCGGTGGCGGGCGACGTGGCACCGACGCTCGCAGCCATCTCCGAAGCGATTGACATCGACCCGTCGGTGGCCGCCGACCTCGTGGAGAGTTTTGCGCCCGACGGCACGTTGTCTGTGGAACGGTGGCCGGAACTTGGCCCGCTGCGGGAGGCGGTCGCGTCGCTGCATGCCCGCGTGCGGGACACGCTGGAGAAGCTCGTGCACGGGGACACCCTTGCCGATGTGCTGCAGGACACGTTTTGGACGCTGCGCGAGAATCGGTACGTCATCCCGGTTCGCACGGATTCCGGGCGGTGGGACCTCGGTGTGGTGCATGACACGTCCAACAGCGGGAAGACGGCCTTCGTCGAGCCACACGCCGTGCTCGCGTTGGACAACCGTCGCAAACTCGCCGAGGCGGAATTGCGCTCGGCGGAACACCGAATCCTCGGCATTCTGTCGCGGGCCGCAGGGGGAGAGGCGGCCGGTTTCGACGATGCGATCGACGCGGCCTTACGAATCGACCTCGCCGGCGCACGGGCGGGGCTTGCGTCGAAGTTGGGCGCGAACCGCCCGAAGGTGGGTGCGGAGGGGGTGGTCCAGTTGGTCGCTGCCCGGCACCCAGTTCTGCTTCTGCGCGGCGTAGACGTCGTTGCCAACGACCTAACCGTCGATACGGCGCACCCGATTCTCGTGGTGAGCGGGGCGAATGCGGGCGGTAAGACCGTTGCGCTCAAGACCATCGGCCTTTGCGCCGCACTGGTGGCTCATGGGTGTTTTGTACCGGCAACTGCCAACAGCCGCGTGGACCGGTTCGAGCACGTCCTGGCGGCGATCGGTGATGCCCAGTCCGTGACCGGCGATCGGTCCAGTTTCTCCGGACATGTGTCGTGGCTGGCGGAACATCTCCCCATGGCGGGGCCCGACGCTCTGTTGTTGCTCGACGAGTTGTGCACCGGCACCGACCCCGCGCAGGGTGCCGCCCTTGCCCGGGCCGTGCTCGAACACCTGCTACAGGTCGGTACGCGCGTCGTCGCCACCACCCACTACGCGTCGCTCAAGGCGCTTTCCGCGGTAGACCCGCGGTTCGCCGTGTCGGCCGTACAGCAGGTCGGTGGGCGGCCCACCTTTGTGGTGCGTCCTGGACTGAGCGGTGAGTCGTTTGCCATGGACGTCGCCCGGCATTGTGGCTTGCCGGAGGCCGTTGTGGCGCGGGCGGAGGTCGTGCTGGCGGAAGAGCGTGGCGCCAGCGGATCGCTGGTGGACGCGTTGGAAGCAGAGGTGGGTCGAGCGCGGGCGGAAGTGGCTGCGGTGCTGGCCCAGCGCGATGCGCTCGTTCGCCGGGGCGCGGAACTTGACCTGCGACAAGCGGCCTTGGATCGACGGGCACAAGGGGTGGTGGACGCTGCGTCGAAAGACTTGCTCGAACGGATCCGCGGTGCAGAAGAGGCGGTGGGACGGGTGGTGGCGGACCTGCAGCGAGCGCCTTCGCCGGTGACCGTCCGTTCGTCACGGATGGCGCTGGAGGCGCTGCGCGGCTTGGTTCCTGCCCCGAGCGCACCCGATCCGGGCGACGAAACTGCGCCGCCTGTCGGTTCGCGGGTCAGGGATACGCGCCTTTCCGCCGTCGGTGAGGTCATCGCGGTGGGCACCGAGGGCGTGGTGGTGCGGATCGGCGGCATTACCCGCGTCGCAAAAGCGAGCGAATTGATCCGGCTTTCGGACCTGCCTGCCAAAGCACCGACACCCGTCAGGTCCAAAACATCTGCGCGTCAGGTAGATATGGAGCAGGTCGTCAGGACAACGGCCAGCACGGTGGACCTCCGCGGGATGCGGGTGGATGAGGGTTTGGACGCCGTAGATGCGTTCCTCGGGCGGTTGACGTCCGACGAAATGGACACGGGCTTCATCTTGCACGGGCACGGAACCGGGGCGATGAAAGACGGGGTTCGGCGGTGGTTGCGCACGCACCCGACCGTGCTGAGTTGCGGACCTGCGCATTCAGACCAAGGGGGCGACGCTTACACCGTGGTTCGGCTTCGTCCGTGACCACCCTGACGGCGGCCCAGGCGCGCGCGTTCCTGGTGTCCTTTCATGGGTTGGCCCGGCCGATGGGTCACGGGCACGAAGGCGTTCGCGCGTGGCTTGGTCGGATCGGGTGTATTCAAATCGACCCGCTGGATCGGATCGGAACGAACGCCGACCTCGTAGCGATGGCGCGCATCGATGGTCTCAAGCGCAACGACGTGTACGACGCACTGCTGCCAGGATTTGCGTTCGAACATTTCGCCAAAGAGCGCTGTCTGTTGCCGGCCGGTTGGTTTCCGTGGTGGCGCGCCCACACCGTGGAGACGCCTTGGTGGCGGCTCGCGGAGCGGCATCAAAAGCTCGACCCCGACCTCGTGGCGGCCGTGCTCGCTGAAGTGAGACTGCGCGGTCCGCTCAGGCCCACGGACCTCGGCGACCGAGGCCGGGTCGAAGCGATGGATTGGCACGGTTGGAAGGGCACCGGAAAAGCGGCGACGTTGGCGTTGGAGGTGTTGTGGACGCGAGGCGACGTGGTGGTCTGCCGTCGGACAGGAACGTCCCGCTGGCATGACGTGCCAGAGCGCGCGTTGCCGCGGATCGGTGCCGGAGGCCCACAGGGTGCTTATATGGACTTTGCGCTGGTCGCGGCGGTGCAGGCCGCTGGTTTGTTGGGGTGGCCGGGCGGACAGGCGGTGTGGTCGGTGCTGAAGGGTCAGCGCGCGGTAGGGGAGGCGGCGGTCGCACGCGGGGCCGTCGAGGCAGTCCGTATTGAAGGCTCTGCACGCGAGTGGCTTGCCCCAGCGGGATTTCGAGATCAACCTTGGGACGAACCCGACGACCGAATGCGCATTCTTCCGCCGCTTGACACCCTGTTGTGGGATCGCAATCTCGTGCGCCTCGTGTTCGGGATGGACTACGTGTGGGAAATCTACAAACCCGCGCGTCAACGTAAATTCGGGTGGTACACGATGCCGCTTTTGTTTCGTGGACAGCTCGTCGGCCGACTGGAAGCCTCGTACCAGGGTGGCGAAGTCCGCGTCGAGGGTCTGTGGGCGGAAGACGGCGTCGTGGTGGACGCCGTCGCACTGCGGACGGCGTTGGAGCGGCACGCGGAAGGGCTTTCGTGATCCTCGTTGTGGTCGCTTGCGCGATTCGTCGTCCGGATGTTGTTGTGGCCGACGGCGCTGCGACGCTGCCGCTTCTTCAGCCGACGACCGATCGCAGCCGATGGTACGCGGCGGCTGACGCTCCTGGGCTAGCGGCCGGATTGTTTTTCCTCGATACGGGCTACGCCGTGAGCGCCTGCGACGACGATTTCGTGGCCGCCTTGGGCCTCACGTCACATGGCAACGTGCGGATGCGTGGCACTGTCGGCGTCGTTTCCGCGGGCATCGTCGAGCTTCCGACCTTGTGGATCGGCCCGCATCGGGTCGACGGACTGCGCTGCGCGGTTCGCGATCTTGGCACCTCGTCATCGGTGGTGGACCCGCCGGAAATCGATGTGTTCGGTGTGTTGGGCATGGATGTCTGGTCCCACTTCGCCGTGGAGGTGACCGAAGACGCTTGGGTCGTGCGGCCGTCCACGGGCGACGGGGACCACCGGTTGTACGGTGAGGGGCGGGTCGGTCGGCGCGCGAGGCTTGAAGTCGACCTTGACGGGGTCCGTCGCCGATTGGTGCTCGATACCGGGTCAGACACGACCCTCGTCCGCAACTTGCCGTTGCCATCTGCCCCGGTGACGCTGTTGCTTGCAGGGTCAGGGGACGGAAGTCGCAAACCAACCACGGCGCGGCGCTGGACGGTGGAGGCGTCCGTGGCGGGCGAGAACTTCGGCATCATCCGTCCCGTGGAAGTTGCTGCAGTGCCGGTGGTCGGCCTGGACCTGATCGGACGAAGGGCGTGGACCTGGGATTTTCCAGCCCGGTTGTGGTCGCTGAGTGCGGGCCTTGGACCCAAACCCGCGCCAGCGTTTGGGGCTCCGGCAGGGCTGCATTTCGCCTCACCCGAGGCGACTCGATAAGACCCGATTTGCGAGGCGCACCTATGGACGGTCAGGCCATGCGACGCAGAATTCGTCGCGGAATGAGACGGCGCGCGGAGTTGTGGCTCACGCGAATCGGCCTGCTCGACGCGCCAGAAGCGCCGGTTGCACGGGCGGCGGTAGCGTCCCCAGTGACCGTGGCACCGTCGGTGGATGTCGAGCTGTTGCGGACGCTGATCGACGACATGATTCGGCCGGGGTTGCAAGGGGACGGCGGAGACATCGAGCTTGTCGACGTCACGCGAGGGGACATTACTGTCCGCCTGGTTGGAAGCTGTCGTTCGTGCCCCAGCAGCACGCTGACGCTGCGGATGGGAATCGAGCGTCTACTGCAAGAAGAATTGCCTGGGTTTGAACGGCTTATCGCTCTCGACTGAGGCTTATGGACACGTCTGCTTTCGCTGCATTGGGTCCCGCGGAATTGCGCGCGGTCCTCCCGGGCTTTCTGGCTGCCTACGTGAGCCCGGAGGCTGCCGATGGCGCTCGGAACGCCGCAGCGGCCGTGGTCGTGCACATGGACGATGCGGCCTGTCGCGCGGTCGTGGACCTGCTCACCCGTGTGGCCACCGACGTACGGATCTGGGACGCGCAGCCCGGTGCTCGGGACGTCGCACGGGCCTACATCGGAAGTTTGGTGCTCACGCCCAGAGTCGATGGGCTTCACCACGTGGACGACGCGTTGGCGATGGGACCGGTGGTGCTCGTGTGCAACCACCTGTCGTATGTGGACACGACCGTGACGGACTATGTGTTGGCCCACGCAGGCCGTTCCGACCTCGCTGCGCGGCTGTTCGCTGCGGCCGGCCCGAAGGTGTACCAAGACCTGTTCCGTCGCGTAGCGGCGATCTGTCTCAATACGCTGCCCGTGCCGCAATCCGGTCACCTCGGACACGCTGAGAAGTTGCCGCCGCGAGACCTGGTCCGGTGGGTCCAGCAGAGCCTCGACGCCACTGCGGAACGCCTTGCCGTTGGCGGGAGCCTGGTCATCTATCCAGAGGGCGCCCGCACCCGGACGGGGCGCATGGGGTCATTTTTGAGGGGCGTCCATCGTTATTTGGCGGTGGCGCCTGGCACGCGCGTGGTACCGATGGCGATTTCTGGCACCGAACGATTGATGCCGCTCGGCGTCGAGAGACTGCACCATGCTGCTTGTCGGGTGCGTTTCGGGGCGTCGTTGTCTGTGGAACCGGGTGGGTCCCGAGAGGCGTTGGCGCAGGCGCACACAGCCGTTTCGGACCTGTTGCCTGAGCCGTTGCGACCCGCGGAAGAAACGCCCCCGTTGGTGTGACGAGCCCGCCGCCGCTTCGCCTGCTAAGCGGTCTAGGCGAGGGGACGAATGGCGGCTGCCTGCTGCCCGACGATGGACCAGGTGTGGGTGGCCCAGCAGGTCGAATCAGGCCTCGCGGACGTGCTGTATTGCACGTCTTGTGGCACGGTTCATCGCACCGAGAAGTATCAGGCACCCCTGCGATTCCCGAGGGGCGGTCGGTGCGTCAACTGCTCCGGAGATCGTCGCGAGCTTCCCGGATTCTCCCCGGATGCGCCGAACGCGGCGTCCTTGGTTCGTTGCACGGTGTGCGGCAAGACTGCGCAAGAAGACAAAGAGCTGCACGACAAACTCGCCACCTTGCATCCGGCGCGAGACTACCTGAAGGTGGGGCGTGCGCTCCGCAAAGCAGGGCGTCGTGTCTTGGCGCTCAAGATGGCGAATGCCGAAGTCAACTGGGGTCCTGACCCCATCGCGGGCATGTGCGAGCGACTCGAAATCCTCGACGAGATGGGCCTGACCGACAGATCCATCGACGAGGGATACGAGTGGAGCGACTTGCCCGGCTGCCCCACGGACGTGTGGGCGCTGATTGCGCAGCTCGAGGCCGGCGCAGGCAATGTTCCTGGCGCGATTCGTGCCCTTGACCGCGGATTGCAGGCCACCCCAGACCGCGCCGATTGGTGGACGGAGATGGCCGAGCTGCTGGTCCATTCCGATGATCGGCCGGCGGCCTTGCGCGCTGCGGCTCGCGGGCTCATCGACCCTGCCAATTTGGACCGTGGGTTGGCGGTGATCGCCGAGGTGGCGGAGCGCTACTACGGCACAGGCATCGCCGCCGACGCACTCGCCGCCTGCAGTGTCGCGGGAAACCTTCAGGAGAAGTCCGCCGAGTTGTGTTGGATGCGCGCCCGGATCGCTGCCAATTCGCAGGACCTCGAGTACCAGCTCAAATGGCTGCGGCTCACGGTCGAGGCCAATCCGCTGCATGCCGAAGCCACGGCGATGCTGGAGCGCTACGATCGACCAGAAAAGAAGGGCTGGAAGATCTGGTAGTGACGGGGATCACCAAGTTTTATTAGGCCTAAGAATTTCATTGAGCTGGCGTGAAACATGCAGGTCTTGTTGTTCGCCCCTACCCGCCTTCGCCGCCGAGTTGGTTGTCCCCCCGGAATTGCTCGTGGGCGGCCCCGCCCAAGTCACGTTGACCGGCGCTACCCCCGATTCCAACGCATGGATGTTCGGGTCGCTGTCTGGCCCCGGCTCGACGTGTAGTGTGGCCGGGAGGTGCATTGGCCTGGACAGCGCGGTTGCCATGGGCAAGGTCGTGGTCTCTGAATCGGGGGAGGCGGCCTACTCGGTGGGCTTTCTTCCGGTTGGCCTGGACGGAGCCACGATTTACTTTCAGGGCTTCGCCGACGGCGCCCTGACGCCAGTATTGTCCACCGTCATTCGCCGCGACGCCGATGGGGATGGCTACGGTGCCGGGGGCTTGGACTGTGATGATACCAAAGCCGACATCCATCCAGGCGCGATCGACCATTTGGGCGATTTGATCGACCAGGACTGCGATGGCGTGGACCTCGTCATCCACTTCACCTATGAGGGCGAGGAGGGACCGGACTTCTGGGGCGAATTGCATCCGGACTGGGCAACCTGCGGCGAGGGGGTGGAACAATCCCCCATCGACCTGCCTGCAACCATCGAAGAGCCTGTTGAGGCCGCGTTCGAACTGGCGCATTGCACCACGGGCGTGCACGCCGTCAACAATGGCCACACCATTCAGTTCGACGTAGATGCCGGCTGCACGTACACGCTCGACGGCACGACCTACGACCTGAAACAGTTCCACTTTCACACCCCGTCTGAGCATACGTGGGACGGCGTGCACGCTGATCTTGAAGTGCATCTCGTTCACAAATCCGCTGCCGGCGCGCTTGCCGTCATCGGCGTCCCGTTCTGGGGCAGTGAGGGGCATTCCTCCTTTCTCGACGGCATCGCTTGGTCCGCCATTCCGGCAGCGGATCACGCACACTACGACGACCCCGGCCTGACCTTTGACCCCTACGCGGTGATTGACCTGGAAGGCCTGGGAGGTAGTCGGAGCCGCTACAACGGGTCGCTCACCACGCCGCCGTGCTCTGAGGGCGTGGCCTGGACGGTCCTCAACGCCGGGCCGGACATCTCCGCCGAACAGCTGGAGACATTCCAAGCGATTTTCGAACTCAATTCGCGACCCGTGGAGCCGCTGAATGCGCGGATCATCGGGGGTCTGGACCTTCCGGCGCCGTAAGAAACCAGCCTACGGCTGTCACCGGACCGATCAGGGTGGCGGCGAGCGAAGAATCAACCACGACCTGCAGCGTGCCTCCCGGCATGTGCACCGTCACCGTTCCTGCCGGGAGCCAACCGTCGGCCACCCCGGCCGCAGCCACGGCGGTGGCGGAACTTCCCGAAGCGCTGGTTTCGCCGGCGCCACGTTCCCAGATCCGGATGTGGACGTTGGACCCGACGACGCTGTCCACGACCTGCACGTTGGTGCGGTTTGGGAAACGCGGCAGTGTCTCCACCTGAGCGCCGACTTCCGGCCATGGAATGACGCCCGCCGGGCGCAAGACCACATGCGGATTGCCGACGTGCACTTCGCGGGCGGGAAGGGTGTGACAGCCCACGAAGATGGGTTCCGCGGAGCCGAGCCGGGCGACGCCCATGTCCACGGAGATCAGGTCGTCGCCGACCTCACAGGCCGAGCGGGTGAAGCCCGTATCGATGGTCAGGGATCGGGGGGCGCCTTTCGTCTCTACCAGCCAACGCGCGAAGATTCGCAGGCCGTTGCCGCTGCGTTCTGCGATCGACCCATCCGGGTTCCAGATGCGCAGGCCGTAGGCACCGTCGACCGGGGCCTGAGGCTCCAGGATCCCATCGCCGCCAGGGCCGCGGTGCCGGTCGCACAACGCTCGCACCAGCGCCGCGTCTAAAGGCTGACCCGACTCGAGCACGAGGTAGTCATTGCCGAGACCATGGGCTTTGAACAGCCTCATGACAGGAGCACCTTCCGAACCATGCGTGCGGCCGGACCCTCGTCGTCAAACCACGCGAGTCGAAGGGCCCGCCGACGCAGCTTCACCTCCACGGCGAGGGTCGCTTCGTAGGGCCGCCCATCCACGACGGCGCGGATCGGCCGTTTGTCTGGCGAAAGGGCCGATACCTTCACGACGGCGTCGCCATGCAGCACGAAGGGCCGGAGACGGGGCACATGCGGGCAGATGGGGGCGACGATGAGTGCGTCTACGTCGGGATGGACGGGCGGACCTCCCGACGAAAATGCGTAGGCGGTTGAACCGAGGGCCGTGGCGAGCACCAAACCGTCACAGGTGAGCGGGTCCACAACGACCATGCCATCGACGGAGACGGCAAGGTGGGCGACCTGATTGGAGCTTCGTTCGAGGTAAAGGTCGTTGACGGCGACTTCTCGCGATGGGCGTTTGCGCCCGGCCGTCCAAATCCGAGCGGTCAACATGGCGAGGCGTCGGACGGTAAATGAGCGGCGCACGATGCGGTCGACCAGCGCGTCCACGTCGTCACCGGGGTCGTTGAGCAAGAAGCCCAAACGACCGGTGTTGAGGCCGAGCCACGTCAGTTGGGTGCCACGTGCTGCGACTTGTGACAGCAAGAACCCGTCGCCGCCGACCACGACGGCAAGGTCCTCGGGAAGTCTCCCGGCCAACTGATTCCCCAGCAGAACGGCGCGTGCGTTGGTGGTGTCGACGAGAATCATTTGGAAACCCACCGAACTAAGGCCGCAGCTGCTCGGCCGGGGGCGAGGCTCGCTTCCGAAGCACTCGGAACGACCCACGCGAGTGTCGCGAGGCCCTGCGGGACCAACAGGGCCCACAGTTCGATCTGTTGCGCACCTACGGCCCGAGGCACCAGCATCCGCCAACGCGCCGCAACGTGGCCATCGAGCCAGTCAGTGCCTCGGTCTACCACCACACAGCCGCACCCTTCGAGCAGACCCTGGCCAAACTCTTCGGAGAAAGGGTCGCCTGCGGCGTCGAGATGCCAACTCAAGACGCCGTCGCCGAGTGTGTAGCGGACTGCGTCTTCGCCAGGTGCACGAAGGACAACGCCGGGCCACGCGGGGTGTTCGCTCCACGTGGACACGTCCAACGCCACAGGCCCGCCCGCAACCATCGTCGCCGACGTCGGAGTCGCCGCGGTGAAATGCACGATGACGAAGGGTTTTCCCGCTGCGTCATACCGCTCGTCGTCCGAGCCGGTCGATGTCTTGACCACACGCCGTTGCACGGTGCGGTCCGAAAAACTCCACACCGTTTCGGATTTTCGTTTGTTCGACCGCAGCTTCTCGTTCAGCCGGGAAAACGGTGTTTCCGGCCCGGCCCATGCCGCAAACACGAAGGCGGCGACGATCACGACCCACCCTTCAGCAGCGGAATGCGAATTGTGAGACCTGCGCCGCCGCCGATGGCACCGTTGGCGCCGCCCGAGGCGACGGGAAGCAGGGATGGATCGAGCAAGGAGACACCTGTGTGCAGGGTCTCCGATCGATCTCCCGCAACGCCGAGGGACGCGCGTATCAGGGCGTGTACGACCACCCATTCCGACAGGCTTGCTTCTGCGCCCGCGGCACCCTCCAACCAGATCGCGGTCGGCGCTTTCATTTGTACGAATCCGATACCTTCAGGCACCAGGCTACGACCGGTCCATGTGGCGACACCGGCTTCCGCGCGGGGCCGCAGGGCTCGACGCGGCAGCGGCACGAACGTGGCGCTCGCTCCCCATGACGTCGTGGTGATCGGCACTTCAGAGGCAGATCCCGGCAGGACGGGTTGCCCTACGACGTCTTCGTCGAGGTCCACGGTAAAACGCGCGGCGTGCAGGCCGACGGTGCCGTTCACGCCGAGCCACGGAAGTACGCCGAACCCGACCGCGAAACGCCCCGAAACACCTGCCCCTGCCGTCGTCTCTTGCACCTGCGCTACCTCAATGGGCTGGAGGGTGATGTCGTCGAGCAGGGCTTTGCCGTCGAAACGATGGTGGGCGGCGGAAGAACCGGCGATGAAACCCGCATCTAGGAGCACCGCGCCGAAGACCCCCCGTCGCCTGCGGTCCCAGGTCTGAACATCCAGGCCGGAGTTGTGAAACACCCGATACTCGCCTGGCGTCATGGCGACCCGCTTCCACGGCGCTTCTCCCGATAACGCCAACTCCACGATCTCCAGCCGAGACAGGTGTTCGGGTGCGAGGTCGAGGCGGTTGGGCCGCACCACCGCCCCGAGCGTCGCGAGTTCCACTAAGGAAGACTTGATCAATTCTTCGCGTGCTGCATTTTGGATGGCAAGCGTGGCAGGATCGGCCAAGTCGCGGGCGTCGCCGGACGTAAAGCCGCCCTGCAGAATGCGGTCAAAGATGCCTACGATGCCGGCGACGACGAGCTCGTCGTGCACACCGTCGAAGACCACGTCGAAGGCGAGAACTTCCCTGGCAGCTCGGACGTCCACGAACGTCACTGCGAGCCGGTCCCCCTGTGACGTCGGCGTCAACACGCCGCCGGTCGCCCATTGCAGGTCGCCGCGTCTCGCGACGACCAACGCACACCCCGGGTACTGTTCGGGTGGGCAGGCCAACATGTAGGTAGAAGCGGCATACCCATGCTGTTCGAATGTGGGTACATCCTTCATGGCTACCACAAGGTTGTGGTGGGCGAGCGCGGCTTCCAGTCGGGCGGCGAGGGTGCCTGCACGGGCGAGCAACGCGCTGTCGTCGGGAATGGACGGCTGGATTGTGGCAACCACGATGCTGTCGAACCGCAACACCACGGGCGGCGGCTCTTGGGCCCATGTGCCGCCAACCAGGAGGGGCCACATTGTGGTGCTCAGGCTCGGACGACGCTGCGGCGAGGCGAGCGGCGCGCCGCCAGAGGTCGGTGGGGCGCATCCAACACCGCGAGCAGTTCGACGCCCGCGGCATGAGGTCCCATGTCGAACAGCTCCACGGGACGCAGTTTGTAGCCTGCGGTGACGAAGGCGCTCAGATTTTTGGCGAGGGTGCGGGAATTGGACGAGAGGATGGCGATGCGCCGGGGCGCCAACGAAATGACCCCTTCGACGACGACGGACGCGAGGCCATGGCGTGGGGCGTTGATGATCAGCGTCGGGTGAACGCCCACCATCCGAACGGCGAGCGCGGGCAGCGCCAGTTCCACCCGCTCGCATACAAATTCCACGGTGCGGCGGTTGAAACGAGCGGCTTCACGGGCGCGCCCAATGGCGCCGATGATTTCTTCTACGCCCAGCACGAAGCCCGCCCGTCCGGCGACCTGCAAGGAGAGGCCGCCGACGCCGCAGTACAACTCGATCACAGCGTCGTCTGGACCCAGTTGCAACACGTCTACGACGCGGGCGTACATCGTGGCGGCGGTGCCCGGATTGGACTGGAAGAAATCCCCGGGTCCGATCCGATAGGTGACGTCGTTGAGCGTTTCGGCGATCCAATCGCGTCCGGAGATCGGCATCACACCGACGACGCCTTCTTCGTCGCGAACGAAGATGGCGTCCCCGGGTCCGTCGTTGATGTGCAGCCAGACGCCGACGATCTTTTCCGACGAGGCGGCGACCAGATCCGCGAGGTCGCTGAGGATTGGGGTGCGACGCCCGGCGATCAGGGTGACGAGCACCTCTCCGGTGGCGCGAGAGGCGCGCAGCACGACACAACGCAAGGAGCCGCCGCCGGTCGCGGCGTCCCACGGGCGAACGTCGAGGTCGATGATGTGGTGAGCGACCGACCGAAGCGTCTGACGCAAGATCGGTGCGGCGATCACACACTCCGGAATGGGGATCACCTCGCGCGGGGTTCGGCCCCAGACGCCGACCTTGAGCCGGCCGTCGGTGGTAAGCCCAAGCCCAACAGTGATGATGGTGCGAAAATCTTTGTCGCCATCGGGGCTGGGAAACCACGTACCGATCGCACCGGTGAGGCCCGCGGCCACGAGATCCGCATGCACGATGGCCGTATGTGCCTTGACCTGCCCGTCGGCCGAGAGGTGCATCAGCGCACAGGCACCGCAGGCCGAGTAGCGAGGACAGGGCGGCTCCACGCGGTCCGGGTCGGCGCGGCGGCTGCGCACGAACTGGCCGGTCGCTGGGTGTTCTCCTGCGTTGATCAGGCGGACGACCTCGTCTTCGCCGGGAATTCCGCCAAAGACATGGAGCTGCCGACCTTCGGCGTTGACGGCTACGGCGTCGCCCCGCGGCGACCAACCCTTGGGCACCGTCCGGACAAGGTCGTGCATCGCACCCAGCTAACCGAGCAACTTGCTGCGCACGACTATGGCGATTCCGCACACTCCGTGGTACCATTTCAACACCTCAGTCCCCCTCCTTCGCCCCCAGTCCTACCTTCGATCCCCCCCGGTGCCCCAATGCTGTCTGACCCTATGTCCAGTGGCGATCCACTGAGCTTCGAAACCGCTGCTCGTAAGTCGCATTCAGAGCAGCCGATGCCGCCCGGAGGCGTGCCGCGCGCCATCCGAGAGGCGTCCGAAATGCACGGGATTGACCCCGTCGCCGAATTGTTCAACGAGGCGTTGGCGTACGCCTCCGAAGGCCACCTGCGGCTCGCCCGAGAGCGCCTTCAAATGCTGCTGTGCATGGCGCCAGACGACAGCCAGGGGCGCATCTTGTTGGCGCGGGTGCACGGAGCTGGCGGCCAGTGGCGCGACGCTGCGTCCTCACTAGAAGCTGCCGCGGCCGCGGGTGCCACCATTCCGCCCGCCATGCGACGGGCGGTGGACGAACACGCACGAGGCGCCGATGCGGGGGCGGACGAAGAACGTACCGCCGTGCGCGCCCGTGAACAGGGTGAACTCAAGGCGCTGCGCCAGGAAGCGCGTCGCCTTCGTACCGAGAATGCAACCCTGAACGGCCGCGGCCTTGAGCTCGAACGCGAAGCCCGCCGCTGGGCATGGGCGACTGCGGGTGTGGCGGGATTTTCAGTCGTTTTCCTGTCGCTCAACCTGGCGTTGGGGTTCATGAAGGACCCGCAAAACGTTGCGACGGTAACTGCGGTGCCGGAAGCCGTTTCGGCGGCGGTTGCGGTAGCTCCGTCAGAAGGTGCGGCTTTAGACGTGGTGCCCCCGGCACCCGTGATTCCCCCGGTCACGCCCGCGGATGCAGCGAAGAGCGCTGCGGAGGCACTGGCCGCCGCGCCGTCGTTGGCCGGCAGCGAGCTCGAAGTCGAGATCGACGGTGGCAGCGCCCGGCTCATCGGATCGGTCCTGACCGTGAGCCAACGAGCAGCCGCCAAGGGCGTCGTGCTGAAGGTTCATGGCATCACGACGGTGGAAACGAAAGACGTCACTTTGAAAGCACGCACGTCGGGCGCGAGCCACATCGTCGCGAAGAACGAGAATCTCGGCGTGATTGCGCAGCGCTACTACGGTGACGCTGGGCTCGTGAAGCCGATCCTCGCCGCCAACAAGGCCGAACTTCCTAGCCCGGAAAAGCTGCGGGTTGGGCAGCAGTTGCGGATTCCCCCGGTCGAGTAGAACGGTCCTCCGGTCGACCGCCACAGGAAGATGCTCGACGAACATCATGTTCCACGAACGCCGCGCGCCGCCTTGTGCCCCGCCCACGGCGCGTGCCGCTTGATTCGCCGGAGGCAGCGCACAGTGTCGAGGCTCCCCCACCACGCCCGAGGGCGGAATGAGCTTCAAGAGTCAGGAGAGAAGGAGGCAATTGGACTGGAAGGCCACCACGCGGTCGCTAAGCGTCGAGGCGAGACTGGCCGGGCTGTACACGAAGCCGTCGCAGGGCCGAACGCCGGCGCGCGACGAGGTGTTCCTGCATGAAACACGCAGCGTGGAGAACCTGCTACCGGGCGTTCGCACTGAGGCTTTGAAGATTTTCAAGGACGCAAACCTGGACTGGCACGACGGCCCAGCGGGTGGCGGGCCTTCCAACTACCTAATGGACTCGATGGTCTCCTGCGTGAACTGCCTCATACCCTTCGCTCACGATGGTGCGGCGCTCGCAGCGCTGTTCCGGCAGCTCGTGCCGAACGCGGTGGGTGCGATGCAAGTTGACGACGGGCGCGTCATCATATTTGAGTGGCTCGGCGTGGGTAATCCGCTCGCGGAGACGTCTCCGAAGCGCAGGCGGAGCAGCCACGGGACCTCGGCCGATGCGTTCCAGCTGCTGGCGCACGCGACCGAGCGCGCGCGCGACTTCGACTGCGATCGCGTGATCGTGGTCGCCCTAGTCCTCGAACAAGCTGTCAGCTGTCAGCCGTTAGCGGTTAGCTCGAACGAACCGTCCCAATGGACTGCGCGACTGGACGTGGTGTGCGCTTTCAGGTGAAGCGCTCGACTACGCTGCCGCGGCGAATTGTCTAGGTGCCAGGCTA
>CAMASI010000072.1 GCA_945861065.1 Klebsiella pneumoniae
CGTGTGCCGTCGCCTCAACCTCGTCGAGGACGCAACGCATCGGTCCGGTAAGGAGCAGTTCGATCGCGTCGTGGCGATGCTCGTAGCCTTGGCGAAGAAGCTCCAGAATGATCGCTGACGCTTCCAGGGGCGACGCCGGGAGCGGGGTCCGGAGCGGGACCGGGAGCGGGTCGGGTCAGGTCAGGTCGGGTCCGGCTTGTGGGGATCGCGCCCTCGTAGCGGGCGGCCTTAACCTTTGAGGCGTTGCATGAAAGCGCTGACGGCGATTTCAATCCGATTCCGCGTTTTCCGATAGGTCGATCGAAACCACGCGCCATAGGGGTCGTCGATTTCGGCACCCCCCGCGAGCACACCCAACAACAGCACCTTTTCTGCTGCCTCCGGATAGAACTCCCGGATCCACTCGGCGTGGTTGTGCTCCATCACGAAAATATGATCTGCGGCGCGCACTAATTCCGCGGAAATCGGCTGGGAGCGATGCGCCGAAAGGTCCACACCGATTTCGCGGCACACCGCGACAGCCTCGGAACTCGCGGGCTCGTTCGCACTGGCCGTCGTCCCAGCCGAAGACACCACAACATCCACCCCGGCAACCGCCGCCAAATGCCGCGCAATCCCCTCCGCCATCGGCGACCGGCACACATTTCCGGTGCAGACGAAAAACAGGTGAACGCTCATCGTTACGAAGGCTCCAAAATGATGTGGAGCAAGTCCGCGGCAACGTCGGGATCGTCCGGGTCGATCACACCGACAAATCCGTCGCCGTAACGAGCCAGGCCCTCGACCTTGACCACGGCATCCACGCGCCACAGGTCGATGCTATGCGTGCGAATTCGCCCCACTGCGCTGCCTACGACCGGCCCGTCTTCCACGGCGTCAGGCGCGTCCTCGGCGGCTGCACTGATCCAAACGTCGCCGTCCCACGTGGTTGCGCACGTGACGCCCAGGCGAACGCCCTCGATTTCGCCGAGCGAAAATGCTTCTGCACCCTCTATCGGCGGCAAGGGACCGCCCCGCACCCATGCGGAGAACCCGTCTACTCGTATCCGTGCAACGGCGTCGGACGATGTCGCGGTCGCGCGGCGAAATAACCATATAAAATCGCCGAGTACCGTCGCCCCTTCGAGATTCATCTCCCCAGCGGGCCAAGCGCGCGACAGCGCCGCGAACAACGCCGATGCGTCCATCCAGCGTGGAGAGGGGTCACAAATGCACAGCACCTCGCGAACGGGCAGGCTTCCAGAACCCACGGCAACCAACATTTCGCCAAGGACAAACACTGCTTCCAAATCCGGTTTGTCGAGACGATTTCCCCGCGCGCGATGAAATTGCCGCACACCCGATACCGACGGTAAGGTCACCACCTCCGCCAGGCCCGTCTGGGGGTCGACGAGGCCAATAAAGGACGCGTCATCCTGAACCACGGCCAACCGGTCGCCCCACCATGCGCAGCCCGACGCCGCGCGAACGAAGGCAGGTCGGTCCTCTTCCCGCGCTTCCTTTTCCCGGTAGACCATCGGGAAGCGCGACGTCACACGGGCCGTTCCGACCGACCGAACCGGCTTCACCGCCAAGCGCCGCGATCGAAATCCCACACCTTCCGAAGGTGCTGCTTGTCTAACAATTCCACCTCAAAGGTCCGGCGACGGCCGTCGAGCGCCACGAGGCTGATGGCGTAGCGTCCAGGCGGCAAATCGCGTTTTACGGGGGCCATCTGGACAAATTGCCCCGCGATATACACCTCTGCGGGCTGTTTCGCGTCCACAAAAATACTCGCGGTCGCGTCGACAGGCCGTTGGAACGTCTGATCCGCCGGGATCTCGCCAACAGGCGACCGCGGCGTGGGCAGAGAATCTGGCGCTTCAGGGGCGCCTTCGACGGGCAGCGGCAGGTCCCGAACGACCTTGACCCGTACCGGCGGTGGGGGTGTCGGCGGGGAAACCGCCGGCGAAACTTCGACCGCTTCGGCCTCCGTAGGCAACTCGGCTTCGTACAGGCCCCGTGCATGTTCCGCAGCGGACCCCTGCCCAAACCAAGCGTAGCCGGCAAAACCCAACACCACGAGGGCCAAAGCGACCAAGGCCAGGACACCGCTGACCAACCACCCTGACATCGCACTCGTACCGGTAGAAGCGGCCAGGGAACCGTCGATACCGCGCTCGGTCGCGGCGTCGCCCTTCCTGCCCCCGCGACCCTCGTGGAACACCACCATGCGATCATGAAATCGCACCAACTCGTCGCGTGTTGTTACCGGATCTGGGAGAACGGCGGCCAGCGCCCGGCCAAATTCCTCCGCTGTCCCATGTCGTGCAAGGGGGTCCCGCTGCAATGCACGCACCAACGGGCCGACGAGCGGCGCAAATGCCGGGTCCAACGTCGCCGCCATTCTTGCGGCATGGTCGTCGGCCAACAAACGCCGAATCTCGTCCTTTGATTTGTCCTGAAATAGCGGGCGCCGTGCAGCCATCTCATAAAGCACGGTCGCGAGCCCGAAGACGTCGGCAACTGGCATGACATCCACACCCGCCGCCTGCTCGGGCGCCATGTAGCCCCACGTGCCCTTGATCGCTCCCTCGCGCTCCTTTCGCAGATGACCCTTCGAGATCCCGAAATCGAGCACCTTCACCACGGCATGGGGGGTGAGGATGAGGTTGGACGGTTTCATGTCCCGGTGCACGAGTTGGAGGTGACGGCCCTGCTCGTCTCGCACCTGGTGTGCGTAGTGCAATCCATCCGCGGCTTGGCGCCCGATCTCAGCCACCACGGCGACTGGCACAGCGACGTCGTATTGCTGACACAAGCTGATGATTCGGCGCAGCGTCAGGCCCTCCACGTACTCCATGACAAGGAATAGGCGCTCACCGTCTTGTTCAAAATCCTGTATTTGTACGAGGTTTTGATGCTCCATCACCGAGCCAAGACGGGCCTCGTTGACAAACAGCTCTCGGTAGGCCTCACTGTTCTCGTGCTCGGGCAAGATCAGCTTGATGGCGACGCGGGGGCTGACTCCGGCCAAACTCTCCCGCCGCGCCTCGTACACCACGGCCATGCCGCCCTTACTGAGCGGTCGTACAATCCGATACCGTCCGATGCGGGTAAGCTCGGAGAGCGTGCGTTCACCTGGCTGCACACGCGCAGCGTAGCACGACCCGATCCGGGCGATCAGGGTGCCGTGTGACAAAAGCCTTGCGGACCGCGTGTCGGTGCCTAGGAACGCGTACAGGGGAGGGAGCCAATCCGCTGGCGTCGTGCCATTCGCCCCGTGCCCGACCTGACAGCCGGCCCCATCCCCGGCACGTTGGTCATCGCAGGGTTGTTATTCGTGATCACGGTCGCGACAACCGTGGCCGGTAGCGGACCCGACGTGTTGCTTCGTTTCGGCGCACTGCGCGGCGATCTCGTGTGGGACCGAGGGGAATGGTGGCGCCTCGGCACAGCGCCCTGGCTGCACGCCGGCTGGATTCACTTCGTGTTCAACGTGTCGGCGCTCCTGCAACTCGGTGCCTTGGTGGAGCGGTTGCAGGGCACGACAAGGATGGGCGTGATCTACTTCGTGTCCGCATGGACGGGCGCTTTGATGTCGACGTGGGCCACGCGGTTGGGGCCCATGGCTTCTGTGGGCGCGTCCGGCGCCATCCTCGGTTTGGCGGGATTCCTTCTCATTCAGTCGTGGTTTGCCGAACGGCCCGTACGGGTCCGGCTGAGGCAGTTGTTTGGACGGCGCCTGCTGGCGTCCGTGTTGTTGACGTTTGCCCTCGGCCTGGGACTCGCCCTCGTGGTTCCACTCGTGGACAATATGGCCCACGTGGGTGGATTGTTGGGGGGAGCGCTGCTCGGGCTGATGTGGCGCCGGCCCCTCCCCTCCTCTCGGCCGTGGTTGGCGGCCGTCGGCGCTGCCGTCGCCCTGTGGAGCGCGGGCCTGGCAGCCGCCCGAGGTGGGGCAGCGGTCGAAACCATGGACCGGGACCTCTCCATCAGCCTGCTCGCCCATGTGACGGCTTCGCCCGAGGGTGTCACAGCCGGCGTTCGGCTCGCCGAAGCAGCGCAACGGACGCGAGCGGCCGGCCTGGACATCCACGCCAGCCTCGGCGTCACACTTCGAGCGGTCGCGGACCCCACGACGCTCAGCGTCGCGTCTTCCGTCCTGTACGAGGCAGACGAACAAGGCGGTGAAGACAGCGTCGCGCTCGGTCTGATTCTCGAGCGCTGGTCGGAAGTGGCGCCCGAGGACCCCGTCGCCCTCAATGCCCTCGCGTGGTACCTGCTGTTCTGCGCGACGCCGGACCCGCAGCGGGCGGAACGGCTGTCGGAACTTGCCATCGGCCGAGTCGATTCGGTCGATCGGGCCCTATTCGCCCAGGTTGCCGACACCCGCGCCGAAGCGCTGCTGCAAACCGGCCGTTTTGCCGAGGCCCTGGTGCTTCAGCGCCGTGCCGTTGCGGCCGCGCGGGCCGAAGCGCCTGACCTGCTCCCTGCGCTGCTCGCACGACTTGCCAAAGCCACCGCCCTATCGCACTAAATCCGGGCACAGGCCATCGGCTCCGTCGACAGCGACACGACCCCATCGCCCCTCATACAGAGCGCCGTCACCGTCCGACAAACGCGTGTACGCAACGCCCAGACTGGCCGGCACCACCGAGGAATCGACGGCGAGCGCAGGATAACTCTTCACGTACGCAGTGCCGCCGAGACCCTCGTCCCCTGCGGCACCGTCCACATCGATCTGCCGCTCCGCATCGACAAAATTGCTATCCGCTGCACAACGAGCCGCGAGCCTGACCCTGCCATCCAGGCCTGCTTCGCCGTCCCAAGCCACGAACACATGACCCTGCTGCGTCCAGGCGACCTGAGGACGGCGAGCGACCAGATCCGCGGTCACCAACTGTGGCGCAGACCACGCACTCGCGTGGGAACACACCTGGTTCGACCCGGTACAAGCGCTGTACCAAATGGTGTCCGCTTGCTCCCACACGAGGTGCAACACGTCCTCGTCGTCGGGATTTTCGGGATCAGAGTCGGCCGACGGCTGGTTGACGACATGCGGCCAGTTTCCCATGCCGACCACGCCCGAAAAGTCCATTCGGACCAATCCTGCCGACGTCTCAAAAGCTCCGACCAACGCCGTATCCAGCCTATCCCCGTCGTGAAAAATCACCACGCCAGCGCCCGAACTCCGGTATGCCATCACAGCATGGTCCTGTGCCTTGGGCCCAAAAGCGGCGGCGGCCGGACGGCGTGACCAAGCAGGCGACCCGATCTTACGCTCCGCAACACCGAGATCGTCGAGGTCCTCGAGGTCGCGTACGGTCCACACGGCGCCCAATTCGGCGGGCAGTGAATCCACTGGACCGTGCCCGGTGAGAAAACTGTGTGCGTGTTCCGTACAACCGTCGGACGCATCGACCTCTCGACGAAACAACACGTCCAACGTCTGGCGTCCGACCTGCATTTCTTCCAGAATTGTCGTCATTTCCTCGCATTCGGGAGGCCCCGGGCCATCGGTTCGCGCCAACACGTGAATCTGATTCGTTCCCGGGGCCGCAAACGTCGCAGGAAGGTACAACTCTCCTGCCACCGTGAGGCCGTCGGAAATCAACCGTTGTGTCGAGAGTTCGGTATCCACATCCCAACGGCGAACAAAAAGCTGCGTTTCCGTTGTGACGGGGTCGCGGATCTCACCCACAAACCACGAGGCGCCACCGTCGGTCAGGACCGTCAGCGTGATCACGTCACCCGTGGGGCTGGCGAGCACTGTGAGCCCTGTCGGCTCGGCCCCGGTCGCGATCGCGATCGCCCAAAACGGGATTGAGAAACTGGCGGCCGCCAACCACATGCTGGGTCCTTATCGCACTACATTCGCTCGACTGCGTCAATTCCCAATAAGGAAAGTCCCGCCCGGAGCGCGTTGCCGGTGCAGCCGACCACAGTGAGGCGGGACGCGGCGATCTCGGCTGGAATATCCGTGCCCAACACGCGGCAATGTTCCCAAAACCGACTGAACGCACCGGTCGTTGCGTACAGATGTTCGCACAGAATATTCGGCCTAAAATTCGAGGCCGACGCCCGAATGATATCCGGAAACCGACAAAGCAGGATTGCCAACTCGCGTTCCGCCGGGTGTTCCAGTAGCACCGGTCCTGGAAACAAACCCGCGGCAGCAGACCGCCGCAACAAACTACAACAGCGTGCATGGGCGTACATCAGGTAGGGCGCCGTATTCCCATCGAGGGCCAGCGAGCGATCCCAATCAAAGGTAATATCCGAGGTCGGATTCTGCGATAAATCGAAATATTTCAGCGCGCCTACGCCAACGGCCTCAGCGACGGCTGCGCGTTCAGCCTCCGACAACCCCTCGGAACGTTCGTCTACGACCGCCCTGGCGCGCTGGACCGCGGTGTCCAACACGTCCACGAGGTTGACGACGGTACCCTTCTTGGTGGAAGCGACGTCACCCCCGGGCAATCGCAAGAGTCCAAATCCCAAATGCACGCTGCGCGTGGACCAGCCAAGCCGCTTCACCGTTGCGAACAGTTGCGCAAAATGAAGGGCCTGCCGACCATCCACGACGTACAGGATCAGGTCCGGGCTCCAAGTCTGGCGCCGGTGCTCGAAGGTCGCAATATCCGTTGCGCCATACAGCACTGCCCCGTCAGACTTACGGATCAAGAGCGGCCCTTCTCCCAGCCCCGGGCCATCTTCCGCACTGAAACGAACAAGAACCGCGCCGGCGTCCACTTCCGCCACGCCGCTCGCTAACAATTCATCGACCAGGGAGGCTAGGCGAGGCTCGTAAAACGATTCCCCGTTCATCACATCGAAATGAACACCCAAACGGCGGTAACAGCTGTCGAATTCTACCAGACTTCGATCAACAAAATCCCGCCACAACACCCGAGAGGCCTCATCGCCTGCTTGTAGTGCCGCCGTTCGCGACCGCGCCAGATCCGTCAAACTGGCATCGGTTTTCTCCTCGACACCAAATTTTTGATACAACCGCTGCAATTCGGCGATCGCGTCCGCCTTGAACGCGACTTCGTTCCGCCACCGCTCCCACGCCACAATCAATTTTCCGAATTGCGTGCCCCAATCACCGATATGGTTGTCGGCGATGACCTTCCAGCCCAAGAAGCGGTGCATTCGGTCCAAAGCATTGCCGATGACGGTGGACCGCAGGTGTCCGACATGCATGCGTTTCGCAACGTTCGGGCTGCTGTAGTCGATCACAAGCGTTTTTCCGGCACCGTCGTGCGGCGTGCCGAGGTCCACACAATTCCGCGCGACGACGTCCCGCGCCACAGTTTCGTCCCGGAGGCGTAGGTTGATAAAGCCGGGTCCCGCTACGTCCGCCGAGGCGATCAAATCGCCGGCATCCAACGCCGCCACCAGCCGCGTCGCGACGTCCCGCGGAGACATTTTTGCAGCTTTTCCAAGCCGAAAGGCAACGTTGCTCTGAAAATCCCCGTGGCTCGCATTCCCGCAGGGAACCACCGATTCCAAAACACAATCGACCGGAAAGTTCGCTGCAACCACTGCGGCGCGCATCGCCTCCGTCAATTGGTCAGATAAGGTGGCCCCCATCAACGCACCAAGCTCAGATTCGCCCGCCGGTTCGCCGTCCATGCGGCCGCGCCGTGACCCGGGTCGGCTGGGTGCTCCTCCCCCCACGACACGACCTCCAAGCGCCCGGCCGCGACGCCTCCGTCTACAAGGAACCGCCGAACTGCCTCCCCGCGGCGCTGACCGAGCGCGACGTTGTACTCGGTCGTGCCCCGTTCGTCCGCGTGCCCTTCCACACGAGCGCGTCGGGTCGACGCCCCATAGCAGGCAAGTGCACCTCCCAACACGTCGCGCGCGGCGACGGCCAACGACGACGCGTCGCTGTCAAACAACACCGTCACCGACGGGCAGTCCGGCCCCCCCGATCCGCCTACGGTGAGCCCAGCAGCCAGTGTGGCTTCGTCGCCATCGGGGTTGGTTGCTATGACATCAAAGGTCCCGGCGGAAAGTGCCGGCACGGTCAAGTCCACCGTGTTGGACGAAATGAACTTCACTGCCGCCGTCACAGGTCCCACCTGCACGGAAACACCGGACTTCAATCCCGCGCCAAACAATCGAACCGTGGCCTGGGTATCCACTGGTACGTCGTCGGGTTCCAAGGCCACCACCTGCAGCACCACCTCCACCCGCGTGGGCGCGGCGGGAGGCTCCACGGGCGCCTTTTTCTTGCAGGCCGTGAGCAGGACCGTAGAGAGGAGCAGCAGTCTCATTTTTTCCGCTCAAACAATTCGCGAGCGATAATGATGCGTTGAATTTGGCTCGTGCCCTCGTAGATCTGAAAGATCTTGCTGTCCCGCAGGAGCTTTTCGACCGGATATTCTGCGCTATACCCATATCCGCCATAAATCTGAACCGCATCCGACGCCGCTTTGTGGGCATGGTCTGCCGCGAAGGCTTTTGCCATCGACGCGATCTTCGTGTTTCGTTGGCCGTTGTCCTTCATCCAGGCCGCTTGCCTCACGAGGTTGCGGGCCGCTTCTACACCCATCGCCATATCCGCCAGCATGAACGCGATGGCTTGGTGGTGCATGATCGGCTTGCCCATGGTTTTGCGTTCACCCGCATAGGTCGCCGCGTGCTCAAAAGCGGCGCGCGCCAGGCCGACCGCCGCCGACGCCACCAGGGGACGCGTATGGTCAAAGGCACCCATCGCCAACAACCAACCCTGACCGACGGTACCGACGACATTCTCGACCGGAACGCGCACATCGTTGAACGCAATCGCTCGCGTGTCGCTCGCCCGTTGCCCGAGGTTTTTCTCCTTCTTGCCGACCTCGATGCCCTCGAATGCGCGTTCCACCAGGAAGGCGGTCATCCCGCGGTAGCCGGCAGCCCGATCGGTATAAGCAAGCACAAAGTACCAGTTGGCAACGCCGCCGTTGGTGATCCACATCTTGTTGCCATTGAGCACATAATGATCGCCTTTGAGTTCGGCGGTCGTGCGGAGTGCAGCGACATCGGAACCGGCGCCCGGCTCCGTCACCGCGTAGGCCGCCATCAACGGCGACTGAATCATCGGTGCGACGTATTTCTCCATCAGGTAGTCGGTCGCACCCATGATGACCGGCTGAAGCGCCAAGCCGTTCGCTTCAAGCGCGGTCCCGATGCCCGTGCAACCCCACGCGAGTTCTTCGGCGACGAGACTTGCGTCGAGCGCGCCGAGGCCAAGTCCGCCCCATTTCTCGGGAACGTGTGTGTTGAGCAGCCCCATCGCATGGGCCTTGTGCACGATGTCCCACGGGTATTCGCCCGTCTCATCGTGATGCGGCGCGACGGGCCTGATCTCGTTCGCCGCAAAGTCATGGACCAACTGCTGGAGCGCCTCTTGCTCCTCCGTCAACGAGAACCCGATCACAAGACCCCCAAGGGACGCGTCCGCTAACGCGGCGGGCTACCTGAACAGCAAAGGAGCCCCATGCTCACCCTAATCGTCGCTGCCGCCCTCGCCGCGACCTGGCACCCTTCCGATATCGCCGGTCTGAGCAACCAGTTCAACCGGCTTTCTGCCCGCCAAGCTGACGTATTCGAGGCTCGCAACCGCACCGCCGCCGCTTTGTCTGTGGCGCTACGCGACTACCGAACCGCGCTCGACACGCTCGGGGCTCGTGCCCCCGCCGCCGAACGCGAGCGTTTGCTCGGATTGGAGGAGGCGTACAACGTACAGTTCCTCACCCTGCAAGCCTACGCAGACGGCGCCGTGCAGGACACCGAAGATGTGTTTCTAGCCGCATTGGAGCGCGCCACGAAAGCCGCCGGGATTTCCGAACCCCCCTGTGAAAAATCACGGCCACGGGGCGGTCGCCACTTGCCCGGAATGCCCGTTCACCTCGAACCCAACCCCGACTGTGTCGGCGAGGATGCCAATCCAGGCCTCGCAGCGCGCATTGATGCCGACGCGGTACTTACGGCCTTCGTAGACGCCGCTCTCGTCGTCGAATGGCCCGCACTCGGCCTCTCCGATGTCGAGCCGGTCAAGCCAATCGGGGAAGGAACCCGCACAATCTCGGTCATCGCCGTGCTTCGCGCCGTTGTCGCCAAAGCGCTCACGGCGGTCGATAAAGCCGACGACTTGGCACGCAGCCAAGCGGGTCTGGATCTGGCGACGCTGGAAGAGGCCGCCGCGATGTTGGACACCGCGAAAGCGATCACCGCGCGGACGGCCGCTGCACGCGCTGCACTTGCCGACCCACTTCTGCGCGAGGTCGACAAAGTGTTCGCTCGCTGGGAAAAGGCCGGTGAGCCCAAAACCGTGTGGTGCGCCAACCCAGTTCTGCTCGGCGGCTGCACGGGCGAGGACGACAGCTCAGCGCTGCTGCCGCGACTGCTCGGAGACAAGAAGGTCGCGAAGCTGGGTGAATGAATACGCCGTAGACCTCACTTCTTCGGTGGTGCGGATACATCTCCCCCGCCCTTGAGGTCCTTCACATTCTCGCGGAAGCCCTTCCGAATGACGGTCTCGTCCTTCCGCGTTTTCCCGCCGAACCGATAACTCAGGTCAAACGCCTGAATCGCCCATGCATATTGGGGCGTTGAAATGCCGCCACCAATGCGTGCCTCCAAATGTTTCCACTGGAACTGCCAAGAGAGAGTCGCGGCGTAGAAGGACAACACATTCACGAAGTCATCGTAGGCGACGATGATCGACAAATCCTGCGGTATCCCGTCAATCGTCGCATCTACCTTGCCCCGAGCGCCCGCATACAAGGGCCCTCGGAACTGGGCCACCAAGCTGTCGCGGCGATTCAACCGCAGATCTGTCGCGAGGTTGAACGTCACCAAGTCGCCCTGAACACTTGGAACGATTTGATTCTCGTCCCCAATTTGCAGACCTGGAATAAGGGCATCCGGAAGGTCCAACAAGTCGAAGTTTCCTTTTGCACCAACGCGCAAATAGCTGACCTTTCCGTGCAACGACCAAGGTTTCGCGAGGCGCAAACTCAGTTGGCCTCCCAGCCCAAACAACGTTGCGGAATTCACGAAAAGATCTTCACCACCTGCCGTGCCAGAAACCCCCAGGGCCCCGCCGGACACGCTGTCCACTGCATTGAGAATCCCATTGATCGGGATATAATAGGCCTGCCCGACCACGCCAATGTCCAGGGGCCCCTGGCGCGCCACATTGACCTTCATGGTGCCATTCAGCACACTCGCTGCATCAAATAGGGGATTCGTAGCGATTTGCACGCGAGGAGCGATTCCGTAACTCACGCCTCCAAACCCTATTTTGGCCTCCCCCCATTCCAAGGTATAGGCGGTAAAATCCACGCTCGCGTACGGGTTCTGCTCAAACTTCCACCGCTTCGGTTTGAGGTCATGGAGCTGGTCGGAGGTCAGGCCCTCCAGCGTTTCGGCCCCTTCCACACCCACAACCCCCGGGAACAGCGGGTCGCCCCCAGCAGGGGCCACGACGCCTTCCATGACAATGGCAGGGCGCACCCCGGCGTCACGCACCACCTGGAGAATCTCATTGACACGACCGTAATCGGCCTTCGGATCTGCTTCGACGACCACCCGCAGCTGAGGTTTCTCCGTCCGTTCCTTTTCAATAATCTCAGCGAGGTAGCGGTCGATGACGATTTCGTCGTTGTAATACACATTGCCGTCAACTCGGACATACAAAACCATGTCCTGGCTTGTTCGTGATCCCGCTGGCGCGACGTCGATGCCCTCAGGCGCATCCCCGCCCTCGGGCAACATCAGCGGAGGAGGCGCTTCGCCCGAGTCCAACGTGGGCGGCGGCGGATCTCCGCCGAACACGGGCGGCGGCGGCAACTCAGGGGCGGGCTGGGCGAAGGCAACCTGCAGGACCCACAGCAACAAAAACACCTCGGTAGACGCGACCTAGCCCGCCAGGTGCCGAAACGGGGAGTCGGTGGAGCGGTACTACGTAATTTCGCGGTACGGTCGGACCCAATTTCGAATCCGGCAACACTCTCGGATCAAAGGAGGCCCTGATGCGCCTACTCTCCCTCGTGTCCCTATGGGCCTGTGCCCCCAATCCTTCCGCACCGGAGGCTGTTGGCCAAGGTCCGGGAACAGACGCCCCAATGCCCCCGACGCCCGCGGAGTTGACCGAGCCGCCCGAGCCAGGCGCCTGCGACACGTTGCCTCCCCAGGTCCTCGCGATTGAGACAGCCACCAGCAATGACGCAGCTACGCTCGGCGACACTGGCGCTTTCGCCGGAGCGGTGTTTGGCGTCCAGGGCGGGTGGCATGTGTGGATCGGCGGGACGGTACGGTCGCCTGGCGAATCCGTGGCCGTAACGGCCGAAATGATGGACCTCGATACCGGGACGAACCTGACCGAAGCAGGTGCGTCCCCCGTCTATCTGGGCCTGGTCGATTGGAGCGCCGACGACTGCGCCGGCGTCATCCCACCCCTGGCCGTGCGCATGATCGCGCCCGAAGGTGAGGATCAAGCAGACCAGGCCTGCGCCCGCGAGGGGCACACGCTCCAAGTCACCTTATTTGTGACGGATCTCACGACCGGCGCCGTGGCTGAGCCGCTGACGTTCACCTTTGAGTCGGGAATCGACCCCGAATTCGGGGCCATCTGCCCGGGCTGATCGCAACGGTGCCTCCGAGGGCTTGCGCCGCGCCCACATCGGGGCCACACTGCGGCCGTGACACACATCCGCCTGACCACAGCCATTCCTGGCCCCAACAGCTTGGCCCTCGTCGCACGCCGTGAGGCCGTCATGCCCCCCGGCGCCGCGAAGCTCACATCGCTCGGCATCACGCGCGCGCATGGTGCTTTGGTCGAGGATGTAGACGGTAACCAACTGATCGACTTCGCCGGAGGAATCGGCACCCTTGTGCTGGGCCACACGCCCGACGCTGTCGTGCGTGCGACAAGGACCCAGATCGGCGAGCTGCTGCACATGTGCAACATCGTCGCGACCGCAGAACCCACCGTGCGCCTCGCGGAACGGTTGTGCGAGCTTGCGCCGATGCCAGGCACCAAGCGCGTCGTTCTGATGAACAGCGGCGCGGAAGCCATCGAAACCGCCGTCCACATCTGCCGCGCCGCAACCAAGCGCCAAGGCATCGTGGTCTTCGACGGCGCCTACCACGGACGCACGAACCTCACGATGGCGATGACATCCAAGTTCGCGTTATTTAAGCGCGGATTCGGACCGTTTGCACCGGAAGTGTACCGGCTGCCGTTTCCGAACACCTATCGGCGGCCCACCGGACAAGGGGTGCACGACTTCGTCGCGGACGCGATTCGCAACCTCGAACACTCGTTTACCGCCATCGTCGATCCCGGCCACGTCGCAGCGATTGTCGTAGAACCCGTACTCGGAGAAGGCGGATTTCTCCCCGCACCGACGCCTTGGCTCGCGGCACTCCGGGAATGGTGCGACCGCACTGGAATGTTGTTGGTATTCGACGAAGTCCAGACGGGAATCGGACGCACGGGCAAGTTGTGGGCGTCCCTACATACGGGTGTCGTTCCGGACCTGATGGCCACCTCGAAGTCGCTCGGCGGCGGCCTGCCGCTCTCCGCCGTCGTCGGCCGTGCCGAAGTCATGGACGCACCACACCCCGGCGGTCTCGGCGGCACATTCTCGGGCAACCCCGTGGCCTGCGTCGCCGCGCTTGCCATCCTCGACACAGTCGCTACCGAAGCCTTTGAGCGTCGTGCCCTGCACGTGGGTAACCGGATGCGGGCGGCGCTCGAGTCCATCGCCGCGAGGCATCCGACCTGGGTTGGCGATGTGCGTGGCCTGGGACCCATGCTTGCCGTCGAACTCGTCAAGGATCGCGCCGCCAAAACGCCGTGGCCGGAAGCGCCGCCCGTCGTCACAGCCGCCGCATTGCAACGCGGCCTCATCGTCTTGCGCGCAGGCTTGTTCAGCAATTGCGTTCGCCTCCTCCCGCCGCTCAACGTCGAAGACGACGTTCTAGACGAAGCGCTCGCAGTCTTGAGCACCTCATTTGACGACGCCGCCGCCGTGTTGGGCCGCTCGGAATGAGGGGCAACATCCCCCGGTTGCGCCTCGCCGGCGGTCCTTCCGAGCGAGGACACACCCACGGGCAACAGCGTGCAAAGGGAATCACACACTACGCGGCAGACCGTGTTTCACTTGCCGCCTCAGGCAGCTGGGCGGGCCGGGTCATCACCCGCGCCGACGCGTTGGACCTGGCGCACCGCATGCTTCCCGCCCATCGCGCCTATGCACCCGACCTCACCGCGGAGATGGATGCGCTCGCCGTAGCGGCGGGCATTTCCACAGAAGAAGCGCTCATTCTCGGGGGCTTCACGGATTTCGTCGACGCAGTTCGGGGCGGCGCCGGGCCATGGGAAGACGATTGCACCGCCGCACTTATTCCTGCCGCTCGGGCCGGCGAGCCTTGGCTCGTACAGACTTGGGACATGCACGACTCCGCGACCGATCACGTGCTGCTGCTCGAACTAGCGCCCAACGACGGGCCCGCCGCCCGCGTGTTCACGACCGAAGGCTGCCTCGGTCAAATCGGCATGAATGAACACGGAATAACCATCGGCATCAACAACCTGACGGCCTCCGACGGTCGGGTCGGGGTGACATGGCCGCATGTCGTGCGCAAGGCGCTTCAGGCAAGAACGCTCGACGCTGCGCTCCAGGCCGTCGTCACAGCGCCCGTCGCTGGCGGCCACGCCTTCTTACTGCTCGACGCGCACGGAGACGGGTACGAGGTGGAAGCAATGCCCACGACCACCGCCGTCACCCGATTGACCGGCGACGTGCTGGTCCACACCAACCATGCGCTCGACGGCGCTGTCCTACGCCGGCAAGCGGTTCGACCCGCCGACCTGATGGCGTCATCGGTGGCCCGAAGGGCGCAGGGGCTCCACCTGCTGACCGAGGGTGCGATCGACGTCGCCCGATTGATGGCTTGGACAGCGGACCCCACGTTGTGCCGACGGCCCGAAGCGCCCCACCATCTCGAAACCTCAGGCGCGGTGATTGTGCGGCCGAGGACGGGCGAAATGTGGTGCTGTTGGGGTCGGCCCGACGAAGCCCAGTGGGAACTGGCCTAGCGTCTGCGGCGAACGAGCGCGACCGCGCCGAGCGCCATCCAACCCCCGAAGAACCTGCCGCCGGTATCGCATTTGCAGCCTGTGTCGGCCGGTGGCTCTTCGCTACCGCCGTCGGTGACCGTGGGCACCGTGGGCGTGGTTCCGAGTGCGTCTGAGCCACTGCAATCCTGGTCGATACCGTCGTCGCCGATATCTACGGCGCCAGGGAACACCAGCGGATTTTCGTCGTCACAATCTTCACCGCCTGGGCCGCCGCCAAAGCCGTCCTCATCCAAGTCCCCGATATCCACACCGTCACAATCTTCGTCGATTAGATTGTAGGGTATTTCCGTCGCACCTGGATACCGATTCGGATCTTCGTCATCACAATCCCCGACCCCGGTCGGACCGTCTACGCCGTCCCCATCGACGTCGGTGAGGTCTGCGCCGGAACAATCCTGGTCCGTACCGTCGTAGGCCACGTCAACGGCTGACGGGTTGATGGCCGGATCTCCGTCATCGCAGTCCAGCCCGCCAGGTCCGCCCGCAACGCCGTCAAGGTCTACGTCCACCAGGTCTCCACCGGTGCAGTCCTGGTCGATCCCGTCGTAGGCCACTTCGATGGCGCCTGGGTAAATATCCGCATTGTTATCGTCGCAGTCGGCGCCACCCCCGGCGATGCTGTCGAAATGGTCGCCATCGGCGTCGAAATCACTGTCGCCCGAACAATCCTGGTCGATGCCATCCCCGATGGGATCCGGAGCCCCAGGCCGGATGGTTGCGTCCGTGTCCACGCAGTCGGTGCCGCCGAAATCGTCGGAATCCAACCCATCGCCGTCGGCGTCAAAATCCGACCCGCCGAGGCAGTCGCCATCCGCGCCATCGTAGTAGATTTCCGCCGCTCCGAGAAAGGTGTCCTCGTTATCGTCGTCACAATCCGTGCCACCGGCGAAATCCGCGTCTTGACCGTCGCCGTCAGCGTCGAGCAGGTCCTCTAGGTCGCAGTCCTGGTCCACGCCGTCGTGGGCGACCTCGGGCGCACCGAGGAAAATCGAGTCGTTCAGGTCGTTGCAGTCGCCCGAACAGGTGTCCACGCCGTCGCCATCCTCGTCCACACAACTGTCCACGACCTCGATCACAAGGCTCGGGGCGAGGTCCCAACCATCATTGTTGTCCGTACCGTCTAGGTTGACCGCGTTGCCCGCCGCAAACAACGTGTAGGTGCCGGGAAGCACTGGCGCCGTCCACGTGAATTCCCACGAGGTCGCCCCCGCCACCAACGTCTGAGGGATGGTGTGCGTGACTTCGCCTGCGCTGAGTTTCGTGTCTACGCCGGACGCCAGCGTGCCACCGGATGCGGACACGTCCAATCCCGCGGCCTTGGCGGTGATTGCCGAAGAGGCGACCGTGAGCGTGACGGTCACGACTTCGCTCGGGACCACCTCCAAGAACTCCGACATGAACGTCGTCGTCGTGGTCGCTGCGGCGGCCGCGCCGTGGCAGGAAATACAGCCCGTCAGGCTCTTTCCCGTCTTTCCATCTTCGTTGGCCAACGCCATCGCCAGAACCGGAATCAACAGCATTGCCTTACCCCTGTCGCCCTGCACGTTAGCCGAAACGCCACCGAGCGCAACCGCGTAAACGAGGCAGTTGTGGGCCAGACCCCACCCACATTCGACCCGAGTCTAGTCGGCTGGGCAGACGACGAAGCCGTCGGTCCACTCGCCACCCTCAGGACCACACCGGAGCCCGGAGACGAGGTCGAAACCGACTCTCTCCCCGCTTTTGATCCAGTTGCATTGCGGCTTGGCGAGACCCTTGGCCAAGGGGGAATGGGCATCGTCCGGCTCGCCCGGCAACCCGGAATTGGGCGGGACGTCGCCGTCAAAACGTTGCGAGAGATCGCCGACACACCCGCTGCGCGCCGTCGGCTTCTCAACGAAGCACGGGTCACCGGTACCCTGGAACACCCCAATGTCGTGCCTGTCTACGCCGTGGGTCGCGACGAGGCCGGACGACCGTTCCTGGTCATGCGCCGGATCGGGGGAGAGACGTGGTCCTCCGCCATTGCTGACGAACGCGACCGAGGTGCCACCGAGCCAACCGACCGCCAACTTCGTGTGCTCGTACAGATTTGCAACGTCATGGGTTTCGCCCACGAACGCGGAGTTCTTCATCGGGACCTCAAACCCGACAACGTCATGATCGGGTCCTGGGGTGAGGTGTACGTGCTCGATTGGGGGCTCGCTGTGGCGCTCACGCCCGGCGCAGTTCCCGGGCTGCCGACGGCAGCGGCGCAACGGCGGGTCTCCGGAACGCCGGCCTACATGGCACCCGAACAGGCGCTGGGCGACCCGCTGACCGTCGCCACGGATGTCTGGTTGTTGGGCGCATTGTTGTATGAGTTGGCCCACGGCCACGGTCCGCATTTGACCGGAGACGCCGAAGCCGACACCGTCTCCAGAACGCTGGCCCGAGCGGCGGCGGTGATTCCACCGCTGTCACCGGACCTCCCGCCCGCGCTCGCTTCGTTGCTGCTCGGGGCGTTGGACCGCAATCCGCAACGGAGGTTTCCGTCCGCGCAGAGTTTCCGAGACGCCGTGCAACGGTTCATGGACGAACGTTCCGCACGCGCGCTGGCGGCCCGTGCTTTCGCCGATCTCGAGCGGTTGGAAGCCCTTGCGGCCCAACTCGACGCCGAGGGTGAGGTCTATGCGCTGCTGGGATCGAGTCGATTTGGCTTCCAGCAAGTGCTGGAGCGGGTTCCCGGAGACGTCGACGCGCGCGACGCCCTCGACCGTGCCTTATGCGCTGGGGCGGCCTGGCACCTCGGGCGAGGGGAGTGGCAAGCGGCCGAGGCGCTGCTCGTGGACGTCCGTGTCTCACCCGCACGATTGGTAGCCCTCGTGCACCAAGGGCGGCTGCAGTCCGTCGCGCGGGATGCGCGCCTCGCCCACTTGGAAGACACACGCACGGGGGTTCGGACCCGCGCCTTCGTCATCGCCATCATGGGTGTGCTGTGGGTGCTCAGCCCCGTCACGTATGGTGTGCTGAGGCGAGGTGAAATCGGCGGCTACGGAGAGGGGCTAGGGTTTGCCCTGGCGTTTGGCCTCCTCGGGCTAGGCTTAGGCTACTGGGCACGCGATTCGTTGTCAAAGTCAGCCCTAAACGCCAGGATTCGATGGCTGCTCGTGAGCCCGGCTGCGGTGCTCTTGCTCAACACCGCCGGTTGCTGGCTCTTAGACGTCGACCCTAAAATCGCATTGGTCCTCTTGCTCCTGCCCTATGCCGCAGTCTCCGTCAATTATGCCACGTTTGACCGTCGTTTCGTCGTGCCAGCAATCACCTACGTCGTCGCATTTCTCGCGTCGGCCGCCGCCCCCAGTTGCGCACTCGCTTGGTTGTCGTTCGGCAACGCCGTCGTCACGCTCACAATCCTTCTGATGGGGGCGCGCCACCTCGGTGAAGGGCTGGCTGAAGACATCGAGGGTGCGGTGAACCGACGCCTCGCGCACCACCGAAATCCCCCGGAAAAGCCATGACAATGCCCACCCTGTTCGTGGCCCACGGTGCGCCGCCGCTGCTCGACGATGCGGCCTGGATGGCGCAACTGCGCGCCTGGGGCGCAGCGCTGCCACGGCCGACCGCGATTGTGATGGTGTCAGCCCACTGGGAGTCCCTTCCGGTCGCCGTCGGCGCCACGCGACCCGTTCCGTTGGTCTACGACTTCGCGGGTTTTCCACCCCACTATTATCGGCTCGTTTATCCGTCGCCTGGCGCGCCCAAGGTTGCAGCCCGCGTGCACGCCTTGTTGCACGACGTAGGAATCCGCACGATCGACGTCCCCGACCGTGGGCTGGATCACGGCACGTACGTCCCGCTGATGGCCATGGTTCCGGCCGCCGACGTCCCCGTGCTTCAGGTGTCGTTGCCCAGGCTCGACCCCAGGGCCGCGTTCGCAATGGGTGAAGCGTTGGCGCCGCTGCGACAAGAGGGGGTGTGGATTGTTGGAAGCGGTTTCCTGACCCACAACCTTCGGATGGCGTTTTCACCCGAGCCCGGCGTGCCCTCGGCGCTCACGGAATTCGATTCTTGGGTCGCCGACAGCCTGACAAAGCACGATGTCGACGCACTCGTGGATTTCGAAGCACGGGCACCCGCGGCGAAAATCGCGCACCCTCGAACGGAACACTACTTGCCGCTGCTCGTCGCGCTCGGCGCCAGCGGTGCGTCCCGCGCCACATTCCCCATCACCGGGTGGTGGATGAAAATGTCGAAACGCTCCGTTCAGTTTGGGCCCGCCTCAGAATAAACGATCCAGCTCGCTGGCGGTGAGGCGCCGCGAGGGCAAGGCGCCCGACGTAGGCCAGGCTCATGTCCTGCCCAGGAGGGCAACGCGGCCATCGCGGATGGATCGCCGCCTGAAGCGGAGCGTTTATTTTGAGGCGGGCCCTTTGGTTGATCAGAAGCGGTAGGCCGCGCCCAACCCAAAGGTGATGACTTGCGTTGCGTGTACGAGATCGAGGGTGCCCAGCGACAGCACGACGTCGAGTTCCGGGAGTGACGCCGGCGTGAACGTTCCCGTCAATGTGACCGGAATGAAATCGCCAAGCCAGGTCGCGCCTGCCGTGGACGGAAACAAGGGCGCAGTGAACAGCAAGGTGTGCAGGGTCACGGCCACGGAATCGGTCGCCTGAACACCTACGCCGAGAATCGCTGCCAACGAGCCCACGGCATCGCCGCCGCCGCCTGGTATCAGCACTGTCAGCGCGTTCTCTCCCACTTCGAACCACACCATGTCGCTTGCGCGAATGCGGGTCGCGACGTCAAATGTCACGCTTTGCGACGCACCGCTCGCAAACCCAAGGCCCAGGTCAAGACCGAGGGCAAGGTCGGTCCCCTTCCCGTCCACCGCCAAATAATCGCCTGAAAGGATGGCTCCCTCCGACCAAGCGGCGTTCGGGCTCAGAGCAAAGCCCGTGGCGACGCCCGCAGAAATGTCGTCGGTAAACCCGTAACGACCCGCCATGCCAAGCCCCGTAGCCGACGAACTCGATGACCCGGTGTCCACCGACACGAGGCCGAAACCGGCTGAAACTTCGCCCATGCCCTTCGGCAGGGTGAGCGGTCGACGGATCAATTCGGTCGGATAACCCTTCTTCTTGAACGGGCCGGTCCAGGGGTCTTTGTCCATCTTGCCCTTGCCCTTGCCTTTCCCCTCGCCTTTGCCGCCCCTTCCCGGTTTTCCTCCATTTCCAGTTTTTGGAGGCACTTTTTCACCTGGATCTGGTTTGTTCGTGTCCGCGGAGCCGGGCCGGTCAGCTGACAGCGGTTCTTCCGGACGGACGAAGGACCGATCGCCGGCCCACACAGAAGCAAACGAAAGAATGAGCAATGACACCATGGCGCCTCCCCCGACCGGACGTCCGGACACTGCCCGCTATTCGGCGTGCGGGCGCGCGGCCCTGTGACTGGCTAGCCAAAGCGGCCGGAGGCACCCGTGGCGCTCGTGGCACCGTCGATTTTGTCCGCAAACTTTGGGCGTCTGGCTGAAGACGTAGCCGACGTCGTAGCCAAGGGCGCTGACTGGATTCATGTAGACGTCATGGACGGTCGATTCGTGCCGAACATCACGTTCGGACCCGTTGTCGTCTCGGCCATCAAAGCCGCGGCGGGCACAGTTCCCCTCGACGTTCACCTCATGATCGTCGAACCGGATCGGTATGTGGCCGACTTTCGCGAGGCGGGTGCTGACCTCATCACCGTACATGCCGAAGCGTGCGCCCACTTACACAGGTCCATTCAGGCGATTCGAGGGACGGGCGCCAAGGTTGGCGTCGCACTCAATCCGCACACGCCGCCCGAAGTCCTGGACTGGGTGCTCGACGAGCTCGACCTCGTTCTTTGTATGACGGTCAACCCGGGATTCGGCGGCCAAAGCCTCGTGGGCTCGGTGCTCGGCAAGGTCGCAAAGGTGCGAGCGGAAATCGACCGCCGCGGCTTGCGCACGCTCATCGAGGTGGACGGCGGAGTCAAGGCCGAAAACGCAAGCCGGTTTGCCGAAGCCGGCGCCCACGTTCTCGTGAGTGGGTCCGGGGTATTTGGGGCCAAGGACCGAGCCGCCGCCATCGCAGCGCTTAGGGCCGCCTGAAACCTACGGCGTGCCTGTGCGCACTGTTTCCGAACCTGTGGTGACGGGTGGGTCGCCCACGGGTGTTTCTTCGCCACAACCCGTCGCCGAGCAGACGGTGACGGACACGACCTCGGAGCGACCCTCGTCGTCGTTGTACGTAGACGCCACGCCGACCAGGTCCACCCCTTCCCGACCCGCCCATTCGAGGAGCAGGTTGTTGTCCAACGAGCCTGACCAAGTCTCCCCCGTCGCAGAATAGGTCAGTGGGACCCAACTGCGTTCGATCATCTGGTCGTCCATGACCAGCACGTCGAAGGAGACAATCGCGAAGTCGCCAGCCTCTGCCACGCCTCGCACCTCCCGCTTCAAAGCCGTCGTCGGATCCGGATCGAGAACCCACATCGTCACGAGGACCTCTTCCGGAGACGTCGGCGACGCCACGCAGGCGGAACCCAGTAGGGGCAGAAACACGAGATGGCGGGTCATGGGGCCACATTCCCAAATGAGCTGTTAGTGAGCTGGTTGCGAACCGCCCGGAAGTACACGGGGGACACATTGACCGCAATTCCCCATGCGGGAACAAACGCAAGGCGCGTGAACTCGGTGGTCGGCGCCAGGGATCCGACCTCAAACCCATCGGCCAGGCGTTCGGTTCGCCGTCCGCCAATGAGGGGCACCACCGAAAAGGATCGAGCAAGCTCCACGTCAATGCCAACCCACGCGGCCGAGAGCCAGGAAGTCGGGTCCGTAGCGGCCGTGAAAGCGTACAACGATGTCCCGAAGTAGGGCGCCATCCGCGGGCGAAAACCTCGCCCCGGGGGGTATACCCGTCCATATCTTTCGAAAAAGGGTGAAAAACCCACCATCAACTCGGGCAAGACGTTGGGCGCTGGGCCTTCAACCACCACCGATTGGTTGGCAATCGTCGCCTTTTCATAGTTTTTCAACTGCGCGGAATGCCCCACACCGAGACCGAAACGAATTGCAGAAGCGTACCCACGAAGTGTGAGCATCTCGATCTTGTGGGAACGAATTTTGGTCAACGCCGTCGTGTTTGGCGCCGCCTGGCCAAGTTCTTCGATTTCCACCACGAAAGGACCCGGAACTCGTGGGGCGAGGAGGATGGACCCCTGTGCCCCTGCGCCAAGGGCGCTAGTGCCTCGCTCGCCTTGTTCAACCTCGTCGCTGCCGATGCCGATGTCGCCATAACCATTCACGACGAAGGGCTTCCCGCCCGAATCGACGAACACTTCGACCCACCGGGATGGAAGGAGGTAGGGGACGATCGGCCGTTGGCCGGTGCCCTTGGATTGCGGGAACGGATCGCCCGGGTCGTACAGCGTGGATTGGGACGTGCCGTTTCCCAGAACGACGCACAACTGGTAAGGTTCGTCCGGCCCGACCGCCGCGCCGTAGGGGTCCTTCCCGCCGCCGCGCACGATCCTGCGTTTCTGAGGGTCTGACGGACAATGCATTTGGGGTGGCGTGGGTGCGGCGACGGCTGGGGCTTTCACAAGGTTCCCGCTCACTGGGGGCCCGTCCGGGAATGCCAACCAGACCGGGACCTCATCTGAAAGCACCGCCTGCGGCCAGGGGACCTCGCACGACCCAACGGCAAGCGTGTACCGATGCCATTGCCCTGAGTGGTAAAGCGCAGCGTCTGTCGGGCACACGTTGCGCGAAAGCTGAGTCGTGACGGACTTGCCTGCCGTGAGCTTGAGGCTGGACACTCCTGGAACGCTAAAGAGGTAGCGATGCTCAGGTGGGCCCGCAACCACTGCCGTCCAGGTACCGGATTGCGAGGATTCGAGCCCGCAATTCACCTTCCAATCCACCGTGCTGTCCAGGCGCGTCACTGTACAAATCGGCGTCACACCAGTGAGGATCTGCACAGCCTTTGCCTGCTCCCCTGCGAGCTGCAGGCTTAGGCCTCCCATCAGGTCAAAAGGCGAAACAGCTGCGACGGGCACCGTTCCAGGCGCCACCGTGACCGGCGCGCGTTCGACAAGGACAGCTGCTGGGATGGGCATGAAGCGGTGTAAGCCGACCACGCCAGTCGGCGGGTGTGATCCAAACCCGTTGGTCGAAAATGCGTTCGACGGATCGACGCGCGGATCACCGTGCGGTATCCATCGAGAAGTTGACGCGGAAGCTCGTGGATGTCATGGGGATCGTCGCCGCCGTCCAGTTCGACCCGGGTCCCCGGCGCGTCGGCGCCGCTGTCTGTGCGTCGCTGGCAGGGCCCAGGCATCCAGTAGCGAAAGCGTTGCTTTGTGGCTGATAAGTAGAGTGACCAACGGGTAGCGATCACACCCCCAGTCGGCCAGCGACTTGACACCGCGGGCGCAAAAGCCTAGTGCCGCCGGGCTCGGGGCGTGGCGCAGTCTGGTAGCGCGCTTGGTTCGGGACCAAGAGGCCGTGGGTTCGAATCCCGCCGCCCCGACCATTCCGAACGGAGGCCAGTTTCGTCGTCAGAATCGCCGTTTTCAGAAGGTCCTGGCCTCGGCCAAAGTGCCAGGACATCGAAGGGCTTTCGGAAGGTGACCGTCAATCGGCCCTCGGCGAAAGTGGAGTTCAAGCAGAG
>CAMASI010000073.1 GCA_945861065.1 Klebsiella pneumoniae
GTTGAGCGGTTGACTGCGCGGCGATCCTCGACGTGTGCCGTCGCCTCAACCTCGTCGAGGACGCAACGCATCGGTCCGGTAAGGAGCAGCTCGATCGCGTCGTGGCGATGCTCGTAGCCTTGGCGAAGAAGCTCCAGAATGATCGCTGACGTTTCCAGGGGCGACGCCGGGAGCGGGGGTCGGGAGCGGGACCGGGAGCGGGAGCGGGACCGGGAGCAGGCCGGGCCCGGCTTGTAGGGATCGCGCCCATCCACGTGGCAGGAGAACGGACTAAAAGTCGGCACCGGGAGTAGTTTTGGCGACTCGCAACCTGACCGAAGCCGACCTTGATCACACGATCCACAGTAGTCCGATCCTCCTTCTAGACTTCTGGGCTGCGTGGTGCGGGCCCTGTGTGGCCTTCGGACCCGTATTCGAGGCTGCTTCCGAACAACATGCGGACATCGTGTTCGGAAAGATCGACACAGAAGCAGAAGCAGAAATCTCAGCGCAGGCCGGAATTCAATCCATCCCGACGCTCATGGCCTTTCGCGATGGCGTGCTGGTCTATCGGCAACCCGGCGCCCTGCGCGCGCCCGACCTTAACGACCTGATCGCACGTATCCGGGCCTTGGACATGACCGTCGTTCGCAAGGAGATGGCGGATCGCGTTCGACCGGCGTGATCCTGCGTTAGCGGCGCCGCCCTCGCGGGAATGCCATGATTACCGTCTCTGATGTCACCAAGGGATTCGCCGGTCGGACCTTGTTCCGCAACGTGTCCTGTTCCTTTTCGCCTGGCCGCAACTACGGCCTCACGGGCCCCAACGGCAGCGGCAAGACCACGCTGATGCGCATCCTGATCGGCGACGAAGAGACCGACATAGGCACAATCCGTCGGCCGAAACGCACCGGTTGGCTCCGGCAGGACCACGCGGCCTTCGACGAACTCCGTGTCATCGACGCGGTGATCAGCGGAAATCCGCGCCTATGGTCAACGCTCCAGGAACGAGAGCGGTTGCTACAGCGTGATGAACTGACGGACGCCGAAGGCGAGCAGCTCGCGGAACTGGAATCCACGGTCGCCGAAGAAGACGGCTACGAAGCGGAGACAGAGGCCGCAACGCTGCTCTCGGGCCTCGGCCTCGATGCAGATACGCACGAGCTACCACTCACCCAGTTGCAAGGCGGCAACAAAGTCCGCGTACTGCTGGCGCGGGCGCTGTTCGGCAAACCCGAAGCGCTGCTCCTCGACGAGCCCACGAACCACCTCGACATGGACTCGATTCGGTGGCTCGAGGATTTCCTCGTCGCTTTCCATGGCGTACTCGTCGTCATCAGCCACGACCGCCGTTTTCTCAACGCGGTGTGTGACCACATCGCAGACATCGACTACGAGGCCGTCATCACCTACGTCGGAAACTACGACGAAATGGTTCGCACCAAAGCTGAAGTGCGCAACCGAACGGAGAAAGACTCGTCAGAGCGCGAAAAGAAGATCTCCCAGCTGCAGGACTTCGTCTCCCGTTTCGGAGCGGGCACTCGGGCGACGCAGACAAGGTCACGCCAGCGCCAGATCGAGAAGCTGCGACCGGACGAAATCAAGCGCTCCAACATCGCACGACCCTTCATCCGGTTCCCACCCGGCGAACCCAGCGGCCGCGACGTGGTGTCGATCCGCGACCTCGGGTGCGCCTATGGCGACAACGTCATCTTTTCGGGCTTTCATGCCTCCGTCGCGCGCGGCGACAAAGTCGCCATCCTAGGCCGCAACGGCATTGGAAAAACCAGCCTGATCAACAGGTTGCTGGACCCAGCAGAGGAGGCCGCTGGGCGCGTTCGATGGGGCCACAACACGCGCGTCGGCGCGTTCACGCACAACCATCGCGACCAGATCACGCCGGGAACCACTGTGTACGACTGGTTGTTCCAACAACGGCCGGAGGTCGGCGAGCAAAACGTCCGGTCTATCCTCGGTCGCATGTTGTTCTCCGGCACCGATGGCGGCAAGCCCACCACCACCCTTTCGGGCGGAGAAGCCGCTCGCCTGGTCATGTGTCGGCTGATGTTGCTCGAGCACAATGTCCTGCTGCTCGATGAGCCCACCGATCACCTCGACCTGGAGTCCATTTCCTCCCTCAAAGAGGCCATCGAGCGCTACGACGGAACCATGTTCTACGTGACCCACGATCGCGACCTCGCGAGCGCCGCGAACCGCATCTGGGTGTACCCGGAGCCTGGCCAACTCGTGGACTACGCGGGCTCCGTCGACGGCTGGTTGTCGTGGCACGCCGACCATTGGGCGAAACAAACCGCGTAGGCTAACGACCGCCATGCAGGATCGGACCTTTCGGGTGGCGGTCGTGGTCGCATTGAGCGCAACGGCCCTGGTGACTGCCCTCAACACGGTGGCGCTCGGCGATCTCGAAGCGCTCGTGATCCGACGCAGCGCCATTGACGCAGCACCCCAGACCCAACTCGCCCCGTCCTCGCAGATCCCTGGCCGGCCAACCGGTCGAAAACTTGCAGGTTTCGGGGGGAGGCAAGCCGATCAGACCTGGGTCCAAGGCGCTTCGTTGGCGTCGGGTGGACCCGAAGGCAAGCCTCATCCGCAGGGCGGGATTCTCACCTTTCGCGATCCGGCGGCGCCTCGCTCGTTGTTCCCGTTCGCCAACGACGCCATCGCGCAGCGGATCTCCAGCCGTGTGCTCGGACGGCTCCTCATTTTGGACCCGGATCAGCCACAGAACGTGCTTCCTTCGCTCGCGCTGTCCTGGGACGAAACGCCGGATCACAAACGAATCACCTGGCACCTACGCCGAGGGGTGCAGTTCGCAGACGGAACGCCGTTTACCGCAGCGGACGTCATCTACAGTTTCGAGTGCCTGAGGGACCCGAACGTAGAAGCTGGCTACCTCCGCGGTCGGCTGGAGAACGTCGATGGCATCGAAGCGATCGACCCCTTTACCGTCGTCATGGAGATCAGCGAACCCTCGTGGCGCGACGCCTTGACCTTTGGTTGGGAGCTGCGCATTCTCAACCAGACGTGGTTCGAACGCAAGACCGCCGAGATCGCAAGTACGCACCATTTGACGCCGACGTCGACCCAACCCGGCGAGCCTGGATTTGCGGAGGCGTTCAACCTCATTCGGGTTCCAGGACCGGGAACCGGGCCGTATATGCTCGATGCGCCGAACCTCGACACGGCCAACGGCCTGACGCTGGTTCGCAATCCGTTCGCGATGGACAGCCAGATCCATCCGGCCTGGAACAACATCGATACGCTCCGCTACGAGTTCGTTCCCGAAGAACGAACGGCGCTCGAACGTGTTCGCGCCGGCGAGATCGACGTGATGTCCGTGGACCACGCCGTGTGGGATGCAGAACTCGCCGAGGATGCGTCGTTCCGCGCCAAAGTCGACCATTTTGAATTCGATTCCGTGTTCAATTTGGCATCGTACATTGTGTGGAATCATCGCCGTCCTCAGTTCGCCGACGCCCGTGTGCGGACCGCGCTCGGCCTCCTTGTGGACCGCGAATTCCTGGTTCGCGAGGTCGACCGGGGTCGTGGCCGTCCCGCTGTCGCCCCGACCAAACCAGAATTCCCCGAGTATCCCACCGACCTCGTTCCCCTGGCACTCGACCCAACTGCCGCCTCCAAACTGCTGGACGAAGCCGGGTGGGTGGACACAGATGGGGACGGCGTTCGAGATCGAGAGGGTACGCCGCTTCGTTTCAAGTTGTCGTGGGGCGGACAGCGCGCGTTCTACAGGCAGGTCGGCGCTTCCTTGCGCGATCAAGCGGCGCGGGTCGGCGTGGTGATTGACCTCGACGAGACGGACTTCCCTTCGCTCAACAGCCGACTCGGTACGCGGGAGTTCGACGGCGCCATCCTGGTCGCCATGCTTCCCGACCCTTGGGTGGACCCCTACGGTTGGTACCATTCTTCCCAGGATGTGCCCGGAGGTCAGAACACGTCGGGTTGGCGTTCCAGTAGGGTCGACGATGCCGTCACCCGCCTTCATCATGCGTTTGACGCGACCGAGCGGCTGGCGCGCTGGCATGACTTCAACCACCTGTTTTACGAAGAACAACCGGTGACGCTGCTGCTCCACGGCAAAGCAGGCCTGTTGGTGTCCAAACGACTGGACGGCGTTCGCATCACGCCCGCCGGATTTGTGGATCAGGCCGCCTGGATCCGCTGAAGCACCCGGACAGAACGCTGGGCTGGGCGCGGGCGGCGGCGCTCGTTCCGACCTGGATGGGCCTGCTCGGCGTCAGCTTCATGCTGATGGTGGCGATCGAACGCCCCCCCGCGGACGGCTGCCCGGGAACGCTGGACCTGAACACGGAGGCGACGGCCACGCTTGCCACCGTTGGGCCCGACCGCCGTCTGACCCTGGGTAAGCCCCTGGCAGACCTGCCGACCGCTGTGGGGGCCCATTCCGGTGCGGTTTGGGTCGGCGATTCCAACGGAAGCGTTGCACGTTGGCCCACCAACGAAAGCGCACAGAAGCAGAGCCACACGGGATTTGTGACCGCGCTGGCCGGCTACATGGGTTCCGCGTGGTCCGGCGCGCGTGACGGGCGCCTCGTGGCCCATGGACCCCACGGGGACCGAGTCCTCCTGGCCTCAGGCCCGGCCGTGACCGCGCTGGCTGCGGGCCCTACGGGAATGTGGGCCGGACGAGACGATGGGTCCGTCCTGCGGGTCGGATCCGACGGGATTGTGCACACCATCGCGGCGTTGCAGAGTGCCATTTCCGCAATCGCCGTTAGCGGCGACGGCGTGTGGATCGGCACCCAACGCGGTCGCCTGGTACGCCTCGACGGCGAAGGCCACACGATCGACGAACAAAGGCCCGACGCTGCCGTCATTGCGCTCGCCGCGTGCGCCGATGGCGCGTTGCTCTCCGCCCACACGGACAGGCGCGTCATCGTCTCCGACGTGGAGATCGGTCGATTGCCGAGCACGCCCGTCGCGGCAGCTTGTGACGTGACGCGAGCCGTTGCCACCCGAGATGGCACGGTATCGACCTGGGGCCCGGACGGAATTCTTGTGCACACACAACGCTGCCTGGGCCGGGTTCGTGGCCTCGCCGTGGACGACGACCGGACGCTGATCGCCGGGCAACCGCGACGGCCGCTCACCGCCACCACCCGATTCACGCGTTGGCTGAGCGCCGCGGTCCAAGGCGACCTGGGCACCAGTTTGTCCACCGGCGCCCCCGTCGCAGACGCGCTGGCGTCGGCGTTGCCAACCACGTTCGCGGTACAGGCCGGCGCGCTGGGCGTGCTGTTGGTCATGGGGATCGGCCTCGGCGTTGCGGCGGGAGCCCGGCCCGAGGGCAGGACCGACCGCATCGTCATGGCCGGGGTCATCGCCTTGCACGCAACGCCGGGCTTCGTCATCGCCCTTGTGCTTCTGATCGTGTTCGCGTCTCCTCGGGCCTTCGGCTGGTTTCCATTGGGCGGCATCGCCAACCCAGACAATGCCTCGATGACGCAGCTCTCGGCCTTGCTCGACCGGGCTTGGCACCTTGTGCTGCCAGCCATCGCCGCTGCGCACCATGGCATTCCCCGGGTCGCGACACTCGTCCGGACACACTTCGTCGCAACCCTTCAAAGCACTGCGGTCGAACGAATACGCGCTGCAGGTCTGCCTGAACGCACCGTCCTTCGTCACGCGCTCGCTACGGCGCTCCTCCCCGTGCTTCCCCTGCTCGGCAACCTGCTCCCGTCGCTGATCGCCGGCAGCGTCGTCGTCGAAACCGTCTTCGGGCTTCCCGGAATGGGTCGCCTCGCTTTTGAGGCCGCCCTTCATGGCGACACCCCCGTCCTTCTGGCTGTGACTGCACTTTCGGGCATCTTGACCAGCCTCGCCGCTTGGCTGGCCGATTCGCTTGCGGCCCGGTTGGACCCCGCGGTCGGCACATGAACACGCGATTCGCCGCACTGTCGGTCATGGGCACGTGGATTGCGGTGGCCTTGGTGGCCCCGTGGCTCGCCGCGGAGGGTTCCGGGCTCGTGCCCTTCGGACCCGACGCATTTCACGCCGACGCCTTGTTCGCCATGCCCGATCGGATTCACTGGTTGGGCGCAGACGACCGAGGTCGGGACGTGCTCTCCCGGCTCGTGCACGGAAGCCGACTTGCGATCGGCGTCGGGGTCTCAGCGGCCGCGGGTGCGTCGTTGCTGGGCCTGACCTTGGGGCTTGTCGCGGGCTGGAACGGCCGATGGCTCGACGTCGCAGCACAGCGACTCGCCGACGTAGTCGGTTCCTTACCGGGCCTCGTCCTGTTGCTGGCGATGCGGGCGGCGTGGGGGCCCGATCGGCGGGTGCTGGTCGTCGTGTTGGCGAGCCTCGGTTCGGTCTCGGTCTTCCGACTCGTCCGTGGGGAGGTCCGAGCGATTGTTTCCGCCAACTGGCTTGACGCTGCCCGTGTCACCGGCCTGCGGGAACACCGGATCCTCTTGGGCCACGTTCTCCCGTCCGTGCTTGGATCCGTTCGAGCCTTCGTTCCTTTTCTCTGCGCGGGCGCGATTCTCGCAGAGGCTTCCCTGTCATTCCTCGGCGTGGGAAACGCTGACTTCGCGTCTTGGGGTGAGGTGCTGGCGCAAGGCCGGAGCTACGCGGACCGAGGCGCGTGGCACCTCGTCGTCTTCCCAAGCTGCTGCCTATTCGCGACGACCTGGGCCATGTTCCGACTCGCAGACGCGAGCCCGCCCACGTCGTGACGCCTCAAAGGGCCGTGTCTACCCAACTCGCCCCAAATGCCTGAGCGGAAGCGCCTACGTAGACGTCGGTCGCCAGCACTTCGACGGCCAATCGAACCACGGCGGGATGACCGACGGTGCGCGTGATGACCGCCAACTCAGGTTCCAGGCTACCCTTGACGATGGCCCCCTGTTCGACGAACGCCACGGGCCAACTCTGGCGAAAATCGTTGTCGGTCGCGGGTCTGGCGTCGTAGTGCAACTCGCGTGCGAGGTCCTGCAACTCCGTAGCCAACGCCCCATCTTGGCGCGACCCCACCCAAAGAATCACGCTGTCGGCCTGTTCGGCCAGCGTTCCTCCTTGAGGTGTCCACACCCAAGCGGCCGGCGGCGCCATCTCGATCATTGCAGTGGAAAGGTGTCCCTGCGCGGACTGCACAGCGCAAGCCATTTGAAGCACAAACCACATCGGCGTTCCCTCGCCGATCCCCTCGACACAACACAGCTAGCCGTTGAGGTGGGTCACACGGCCACGACTTGTACGGTCCGGTTGTAGTACCCCACATCGAGCCTGTTGGTTGGCACGCCTGCGACCTCTACGGTCAAGGAAAGCACGTACTCGCCTGGCGCGGTCGGACGCCACAACACCTGCCACAGCGCCCAGGTTCGCGGGTCGTCGACCGGAGAGCAGAATTCGACCTCCAATCCTTCGTCCCCGTTCGCGTGAAGGCGCAGACCCACGACTGGCGAGTCACCCCCCCAGGTCAGCCCGACCACACGGGTCGCCACCGAGCCGTCAGCGAGCTCAACGGACTCGACGACGGTTACCACCGCGGTTCGTTCCGAAACGGCGGGAACATAATCTCGGGCAAGCGCCGGAATCCCTGGCTGGTGCGTTCGTTCGGCGAACTCAATCATTTGGGTCGTCGCAGGTTCGGTTTCGCCCACCAACCGCAACTCCGTCACCCATTTGATCTGACAGCAACCATACCAACCTGGAACGACCAAGCGGACGGGCGCGCCATGGTCGGGGGGTAGCGCTTCCCCATTCATGGCAGTGGCCAGAAACGCCTCGCCGAGTTCCTCCAACGGGAACACCCAACTTGCCCCCTCCTCAGAGGTCAAGGAGCCCGCGCTGTGGTTGTCAAATCCGACCACCATCACGTGAGACGCGCCGGCACTCAGGGCGACCAGATCGAGTAAATCCGCCAGGGGCACGCCGTCCCAAGCGGCTGCACTCTGTAGGCCAAATCCCCCATACGACGTGTTCCCGGAACACTCGAAGTGTTTGACACCCATCGGAACGGCGAGCGCGAGCAGGTCGACCAGTGTCACGTCGACGGCAGCTTCAACCAATCCGGACAGCCGAACAACCCAAGGGTCCGGCGCCACAAGAAGGTCGGGAATGACCGTACGCACATAGAAACGCGCCGAAGGCAAAACGAGGTCCGCTTCGGTTCTGAGCGTCGCGAGATCCACCACGTACCGGCCGTCGAGTCCTACGCCGCTCAGCGTTTCGAGTTCTCGTGGTGCCTCCCCGACGAACGGCAAGACGGCGAGCACGCTGACCCCATCGTCGTCACACTCCGCAGGGGTCGGGGCCCCGGTCTCGCCTGTCTCGACGCCGGTGTCGCTCGGCCACAGCCCAGTTTCGGACGTGCCAACGAGCCCGGTGTCCTCGGGGTGGGCAGGACGCGCGGATCCGACCGCGGGGGTGGAGGGCCTGCAGGCGGCAAGTCCAAGGGTTCCAGCGAGTAGTTGGCGCCGAGACGTGGCCATGTTGAGGATTCACTAACTCCCACCGTCGCCCCTGGACTGCGGTGACAAGACGGGTTGTTCAGCGCCCTTGCGACAACATTCACGGCGGGAGTACAGATGAAGATCGAAGGCAGGCGGGTTGTGGTCACCGGGGGCGCACGAGGCATGGGGCAACATTTTGCCCAGGCTTTTGTCGAAGCGGGTGCCCAGGTCGTGTTGTGTGACCTTGACCCTACGGCGGCCCATGAAGCGGGCGCGGCGATAGGCGCCATCGGCCTTGGCGCAGACGTGTCGAAGGAAGAAGCCGTGGAGGCGCTATTTGACGCCGCTACCGATCGCTTGGGCGGGGTGCCCGACGTGCTCGTGAACAACGCCGGAATTCTGCGGGACGGCCTTCTCGTGAAGGTGGACCGCGAGTCCGGCGAAGTCGTTGGGCTCGGCAAAGACAAATGGGACGCCGTGCTGGCGACGAACCTGACGGGTCCCTTCTTGTGCATGCGGGCCTTCGCCACCCGTTGCATCCGTGCCAAAGTCAAACCGGCCGTCGCGATCAACATGAGCAGCGTCGCGCGCTCGGGAAACGCCGGCCAAAGTAACTATTCGGCAGCCAAGGCGGGACTCGCTGCGGACACCATGGTTTGGGCCAAAGAACTCGCCCGGTACGGCATCCGCGTCGGCGCCGTTGCCCCAGGTTTCGTTCGCACGCCGATGGTGGAGGCCATGCGCCCCGACATGCTCGAAAAGCTGCTCGCGCCGGTGCCGCTCCGTCGATTGGCGGAACCCGCCGAAATCTGGGAGGCGCTCCGATTCATCATTGCTTGTGACTACTTCACGGGCCGCGTCGTAGACGTCGATGGCGGCCTCGTCCTGTAGATCCTAGTTTGCGGTGTCCCTGGGAATGCCGGTCTCGACCAGCGTGCCCCCATGCGCGCCGTCACCGCCGGCCCCGCCAGTACCCTTGGTCGTCGTGAGGGTCAACGTGCCCGTGTCCGAGTCAGCATCGCTGTCGCTGTCGGCGTCGGCGTCAGTGTCGCTATCGGAATCGCTATCGGAATCCGAATCTGCGTCGGAATAATTTGTAATAGGGTCCGTGAACGAGCCTACGCTGGTGTCACCGGTTCCCTTGTCACCCGCGGTGCATGCCACCACTACGAGACCGGCCAACCACCAACGCATTTGCACCACCCAACGGCACTTTAGCCCTGTTGTACCCGACCGCTACAGCAAATTTTGACAACTTGCCATTAGCAACCATCAGGTCGCGGTCGTGCTTCCGGAGTCCCCAGAGTCGCCAGACGTCGTTGTGGTCGACGAACCCGAATCCCCGGAATCACCCGGCGTCGTACCAGAGCCAGAATCTCCCGAATCACCGGGTGTCGTGCCCGATCCGGAGTCGCCACTGTCTCCTGTCGGGGTTGTGCCCGACCCCGAATCGCTCGCACCAGAGTCTCCGCCGCCCCCGCCCGCGCCTCCGCTACCGCCTGAGCCTCCGGCGCCCGACGTGTCGGTCACCCAGCCCGTGTCGGTGTCAGCGTCGGTGTCGGTATCACTGTCTGAATCGCTGTCCGCGTCAGAATCCGTATCCGCGTCCCCATCCGGCAATTCGGTCGGCGTCGAAGGCGGGTTGCCCTCATAAAAGACCTCTGCTGAGTCAACCACCGCACTCTTGTCGCTGGTTGAGCAGCCGACGATTGCGATTCCGAGGAGAAAAGACCGCATCGTGCCTCCAGGCCGCCGCTATCGCAGTTGTGAGGAGCGTGCTGGATCTTTAGATCGCGCACACCCGCGTCGTCGTGGCTGTGTCGCCTGTGTCGCTCGTGTCCTCGACGACAGTCGTCACGACCCCGGAATCGCCGGAATCACCTCCGGAATCCATGCCGCTGTCGTTGCCCGAGTCCAACGACGTGTCTTGAACCCAGCCGGAATCGTCCGTGTCCGTGTCTGTGTCTGAGTCACCGCCAACCGTGACGCCGCCCGAATCACTGTCCTCACCCTTCCCGCAGGCCAGCAACCCCGCCAGCAGTGCTACGATTCGCATGGCCGTCCTCCAACCACAGTCTAAACGGTCTTAGCCCGACGGAACACGAAACAGTGTTCCCAGCGCTCAGTCTGTCGAGCGACGTCAGACCTCGCCAAGCTCACGCGCGCCACTGCGGACAAGCCAGCGGCTACCGCTGCGCGTTCTGTCGGTTCGCTGGTATCGATCATGCCCGTAGGTGTGAGTCCGTCGCCAACGACGACGACGAGGTGGCCACCGGGCGACAACGCTGCTGCCGCCGAACTGGTCCATTCTCGCGTGTCGTCGACCCAGGCACGACGGGCGTCCTGTCCTCCGTCTCTCCAAGCTCGGCGCGACCCGATTTCCAGCGCCTCGCCGCTGTCGTGAATGTCTAGCCACACGTGGCGAAGGTGTTGCATCGGCAGGTAGTCATAGGTCGACGGGTAGGGCGGCGACGTCAACACGAGGTCGACTTTGTTCGCGGTCCGGTTTCGAGCATCTGCCCGCGCGACCTCGGAAGCTGGCGTGCCCGGAGGCAAGGCAAGGCGAAGCGCGTCGAGTCCGCGGCCCAACTCACGCGCCTTTTTGTGAAACAGGATCGCGGTCGTTCCTTTGGGCCGGTGTTTCGGTTCGCGGCGCGGACTCGTGTCCGACACGCGGTGGCTGGCCTTTACGAGAATCGACGAGAAGGCGGCCCACAGCAGCGCCGACCCCGGCCCCTGATGCGCTTCCACCCCCGCTCTAAGCGCCTCAAGCTCACAAAGTACGTGTTCCTCGTACCAGGACTCGACGACGCTATACACGGGGTCTGACGGGAGCACTTCCGCAGTTCGCGCGGCCTCCGCAATTCGACGCGACGTTGCACGTAGGTCAGCCGCGGCGGCCGGGTCAAATGCAGCAGTTCGGGCGGTCGCAACGAGCACGGCCACCGACGAAAGATCGCGGCCCACGGCCCGACGTCCAGCCCGCATCGCCTCGATCAGGATTGTCCCGCCGCCGCAAAACGGGTCCAGCACAGAGTCGCCTGGAAACGCCGCGACGAGGTCACGAGCTGCGTCCGGGTGTAGGCTCGCCGGCCAGGTGTGAAAGCCGTGCGTGGGCCGCTCCACTTGGCCTTCCCGACGCATCGCAGCTTCGAGGAGCGCGGACAGGTCCGGATCGCCGAGGCGGACGGCCGCACTGGCTCCGTGATGACGCGTACTGCGCACGCCGCGCGGGTAGCCCGGCGGTCGTCTGTGGGCGACGGAACGGTACACATCACAAACGCGTCTTTCTGGTCATACACCTTCGCGGGTCAATCAAGCGAGGCATTCATGCAGGCAGCCGGTGCCCTAGACGACGACGCGCTCCACGCCTTGTACCAGCGCTATGCGCCCGCATTGTTGGTTCGGTGCCGTTCCATTCTCAAAGACGAAGCCGCGGCACAGGACGCTGTCCACGAGACCTTCGCCCGCGTCATCCGGTCGTGGGCCGACTTCCGCAAAGCCTCCAGTCCCATGACCTGGATGTACCGAATCTCGACCAATCTTTGCCTCAACGCGTTGCGCGACCGTGGCGGCCAGGACCGGTTGTTGGAACGACGCGCGACGGAGCTTGTGCCACAACCCCTGTCGTCTCCCGGCGACCTCGTTCAAATCGACGTCGACCGGCTCCATGGCCTGCTCTCTGGCGCGGATGACCAAACACGCCGAATTGTCATTCACACCTTCTTCGACGACTGCACGCGGGAAGAAGTGGCCCACCTCGTGGGCCTCAGCGTCCCCACAGTTCGGAAACGCATGAACGAGTTCCTCAATCACGCACGAATTGCCCTGACAGCTGCACTGATAATCATCGCCTTGATGTTGTGAGGCCCTCCATGTTGCGCCAAGAAAACCCCGGGACTCGCCCCAGCCACCTCTCTCTCGACAGGTTTGTCACGGGAGAACTCTCCGAACCACCGATTCTGGACGAGGCCGCGCGGGCACATGTGAATGCCGTGAAAGCAGCCGCGGCCGACGTCGTCCCACTGGACGCGCATGCGCTTCGTCAACGGGCCTCTCAGCTCACCGGAAACGTGGACATTCCCGTCTCCGCGAACCGAATGCCATGGATGGTAGGTGGCCTACTCGCCGCGGCTCTGGCCCTGTTCGTCACGTTGCAACCCCCTACGGCCGACGTCATTCGAACCCGCGGCGACGCCGACCTTCTCGTATTCCAGGTCGGGCGTTTTGCATTGTTTCCCTACGACGGCGAAGTCGTGAACCCAGCAACGGACCTCGTACTCAAGGTCCGGGCGGGTCAGCACCAGGGCGTTGTGGTCCTAGGCGTCGACGGCACGGGTACCGTCAGCCAATATTGGCCGGAATCTGGTGAGGCCCCCGAGGCCCTGGCGGGCGGCGGAATCGTGGACTTGCCGGGCTCTCTGCGCCTCGACGCGACGCCCGGACCCGAAGTCCTGGTGGCGGCCTTTGATATGGAGGTCAGCCCCGTGCGTGACGCGCTGAGGACCGCGTTTCAGGTCGGCGGACTGGAGGGCGTCCGGGGCTGGGCCTCCGCCCATCCGGATGCAGACGCCGTCGTGGTAGAAAGGGCCCGGTAGAATGTCGGTCCAACAACCGGAGTGTGTGCGATGACGCTGCTCTTTTTCACAACGCTTGCAGCGGCGGCACCCACGGCGACCTTGCGCGTAGGCATCTTCGTCGGCAACAATGTGGGCGGCGCGGGGGAGGATCGCCTGTTGTTTGCAACGCAGGACGCTGCCAAATTGCACGATGTATTTGTCGACGTCGGCGGCATTCGGGGTGCTGACGCTATCCTGTTGCAAGACGCCCCAAAACACGCGGTAGAAGCGGCCTTCAGCCAGGTCCACAGTCGGCTCGTCGAAGCGAAAAACCAGGGAATCGAAACATCGCTCATTTTTACCTACAGCGGCCACGGGGACACCGACGGAATCCACCTCGCAGGCACCGTGTTGACCCTGGACGCTCTCCGCGGTCTGCTCGACGATTCAGGCGCAGACGTGCGAATCGCCGTCCTGGACAGCTGCCGATCCGGCGCCGTTCTGCGAAACAAAGGTGGCGTGCGAGGCGCGACCTTTGACCTGAACATCGCCGCCGAGACCGCTCGGGGTACCGCTTTCCTCACGTCCAGCGCCGCGTCTGAGCTCAGCCAAGAAAGTTCGGAGGTCGGTGGCGGCTTTTTCACCCATTTCCTCGCCGGTGCGTTGCTCGGGGCAGCCGACGTAGACCACAGCGGTGATGTCACCCTCCCCGAGACCTATGCTTGGGTGCACAATCAAACCGCGAGCCGGACGAAATCCGCACCCGATCTGCAAACGCCAAGTTTCGACTTCGACCTCGTCGGCGCGGGCGACGTCGTGCTCACCACGCTGGAGTCTGCGTCGGCCCACCTCAGTTTCCTCGGCGACCTGAGCGGCACCTACGCGGTGTGGGACGAAGACCGCCACCGATATGTGGCAGAAGTCGACGGCAGCCACCCCCTTGCCTTGGCGTTGCGCCCCGGGACCTACGCGGTGCATCGGCGCATGCCGGCGTGGATGGACGAAGCCGTCTACAGCGCACGGAGAGGCGAAACGCTGTCTGTGCTCTCCGAGGACTTCCAGTCCGTTCCGTACGAGGAGACGGCGGCGCGCGGCGATCTCGACCGCCAGGCCCGACTCGCGCGAAGGCCCGACCTTGCCCTGCGAATCGCGCTCGGAGCGCGAAGCTTCGGCGAAACGACAGCGGGAACCGCCTACGTCCCTTCCCACGCGGTGCTTGGGGTTCAAGCTCGGTTTCTCCCCCCAGCGCGTACCTGGTACGGCGCCGACGTTCTCGGCGGAGGCGGACCGGCCACACTCACGCTGCCCGACCTGCCTCCCCACGACGTCAACGTAGCCACAACCTCGCTCGGAGCGTCCGCAGGGTTCGCCACCGCACCCGCCCTCGTTCGGGCCGGAATCGGCGGTCGCGCCGAGGTTCTCTGGGTGCGACGCGTATTCCCAGACGACGCACTCGCCGACCAGTCAAGCATAGGCCTGGCGCCCGGCGTCGCGACCTTCGTTGGCGTACATACCGGCAGGATGACCTTTGACTTCGAGTGGAATTTGTTGCTTCTGGCCGTCGCCTGGGATGACGTGAGCCTTCCTCTGTTCGGCGAAGCCACGCTGGCCGTCGGCTACCGTTTCTGACATGTGGTGGCCTTTCGCTTGCGGTGCACCCATCTCGAATGACGTTTTGTACGAAGACGGCGTGTTTGTGGCCGCTTTGCCTGACGCTGACCGCCTTTCGGCACCGGAACGGCTTCGTCTCGCCGTCGTAGGCGACGCCATGCTCTTGGCGTCAGCTGTAGAGGCCGCGGCCGCCAGCGACGAGCGCACGTCCTTGTTGGTTGCGGCGGGCGCAGGGCTGGCGAATGCCGCGCCGGACACGCGCAGCGACACTGTCCGAAGCTGGGAGGCCGTTGCGGTAGCGGCACGCCTCGGCGAATCCACTGTGACTTTTTATGCCCGTTCGACCGTTGCGGAACCGGTAGATGGCGGCGACCTCGACTGGACGCTGGACATCGCGCCATCGCCGGACGGTCCATGGACCCCATTCGCCAGCGGCACGCACGACCCCGACGGGAGCGGCATCCTGTCGTGGGACCTTGGCGCACAAAACGAAGCCTTGCAGATCGTCGGCGAGGCAGAGGCGGTCGACGGCGCCTACGTCAGCCTCGCGCCCAGACAGGTGGACCTCGTCACCACCGCGCTCAGCGGCGCAACGAATCGCGTGCAAATGAGCGGACCCGACGCGCTCACCTGGTCCGACGCTTGGGTCGTCACGTCCGACGATACGCCGTGGCCTGGCACTGCGACCGCAACTGCGTCGAGCCTCGGCCTCGGGGGCTCGGCCACCGGTGTCGTCGTCACCGACACCAACGACGTGTCGTTCACGACCTGTTGGGATGCCGCTGGAAACACCGTCTGGCTGAGTGGCGGTGCAGAGGTCCTTGCCGTCGGCGACCCGGCGGATTGCTCGTAAACAGTTCTACGCGCCCAACCGCGCAAATCGAAGGTCCCATTCTGCGCCGATCGTTTCGACCTTGACGCCGACGCCGTTGGTAGAGGCCTGTGAGGACCAGTACCGGACTCTGTCTCCGTCCTCCCAGCCCAGAAACAACACGGAGTGGCCGCTCGCCGCTTCTGAAGACGTGTTCCGCCAGAACTGGCACAGGTCGCCAGGGACCGCGAGATTTGCCTCCACTTCCGTGCCTAGACCCCAGTTGACCAGGGCATCCACACAACCGCCGTGGCCAATGGTAGGGCAGAACCAGGTGTCGATGAAGGCGGACACGTCGTCGATTGCGTCTACGTTGGCGCCCAACGTTTGCCACACCAATCCCAACGTCACACCACAACAGTAGGTCGCGCCGTCCGTGTGCCCCCGAGCCACCCCCTCACCGCGCCAGTGCAGGTTCACGCCAGTGCCGTCATGCTCGGGGTCGCGCGGATTGTGTTCTGGGCCCATGCGGGCACCAGGTTCAAAGGCGTAGCCGCCACCCGTCGGCCACGCAGTTGCGAGCGCGACGAGTCGGTCATTGAGCGAACCAAGGGCAGGTGTCATTCGGAGGGTGGATCTTGGGTAATGGTGGGCAAGCCGTCGCGAGGAACACTCACGAGAAACTCGTGGCTGCTTTTGCCATTCACCAGCCAAAAGCGGTACGATGCTTCCTCCGTCTCCAGCGTCACCTGCCCGCTCGGCACATTGATTCGCGGAATCTCAACCGTCTTCTCGGCGACCTCTTCCGCCGTCGCCACGTGGCCTGAAGCGTCGAGAAAGAACGCGGCAAGCCAAGCGAAGCCCTCGGGGTCGAGCACGGTTCGCCCACCGCCCAGCCAGGTTGTCATTCGACCCAAGTCCGCCGGCCGATCGCTTCGCACGATGAGCCCAGCGCCCACCCAGGCCACCGTCGACCCAGCCCGGTACGCCCGAAGGTCGCCGACATCGAGGTCCGCAGCGCGCTCCGGGGAGGGCAACCCAGTCAGCAACTGTGCGTCCGGCGGCTCCGCATCGACCAGGACGCCCCGTTGCCGAGCCAGTGCCCGGAACGCGAGCGACGCGCCGGCCCCTGCCGCCACGGTGTCATCCACGCCTGCGGCACGCCAAGCGGCTGGTCCTCGCGCCGCGGCCTCTTCCACAGAGACTCCCAGAACGAGGGCGACGGTATCCAAGTGTTGAGCGCCAATATCCGTCATTGCGCGCCCGGCGAGCAACCGTTCACGCGGCGGTGTGATGACCTTGATCCGCCCTACCGGCACCGGATCCGGCTCGGACGAACACGCGGCGATCAGCAACCAGGTCCAACCGCCCACCTGTCGTCTCCTCCACCACAAGGCTAACCGGCCCCGCGTCATGATTCTCTTTGTTGTCGCGTGCGCCCAACCGCAGCCCCCGCCACCGAGTTGGGTTCAGTCCTCGTGGGAGTTGGACGCTGTGTTGTCCAGCGAGGCGGCAACGGTGCGAACCCTTGTAGGCTTGGCGGGAAAAGACGACGCTGCGGCCTGCCTGGGAATCCGGGGTGCCATACAACTGGCGCCTCGTCTAGACGACCACCTGCGGCGCGTGCGAACGCGGTCGTCGGACGTCGCGTTATTCGACGCGAACACAAATCGGCTACCCGAGGCGATTCCGGGACTTGCCGTACGTCAAGCCGAGGACGGCGTCCGCGTAGGCACGGACTACTTGGAGCTCGCTCGTGCGGTCGGCGCGGGTCCAACCGCAGATGTGCTCGTCACCTCAGGGGCCTTTCTCTCGCTGACGCCCGTGGGGTGGGCCGGCGGATGTTGGAACCCTGACGCAGCAGCCCCCTGGCTGGTTCGCCTTGGACCCGCGTGGAACGAAACCAACGAATGCCTGCGTGACATCCTGATCGGGCCGCTGACCGATGCAATGGGCGTCGCGTCAGCGTCGGCGTGCGTCGGGGCGCAACCGGACCGGGCTGCGAGTGCTCTGAACAAACTGGAGCCGTTTCGGGGGCCGACGTGGGCCGCTCGTTTGACAGCGACCGGTCAGGTCACTCCGGAGCTATAGCAGCCTGTCGGAGATTGCGCACCTGCTGCGGGAGGCGATGCCATCCGCGGGACTTCGTCACGGGGACCCCACCCTCGGTCGGAGTGCGTCAAGCACGCCTTCCCTCGAGTTGCACCCCGTTCCTCGTCCGGCGGCGGCCTCACCTCCCTCGCGACGGTGCTCACCGCTCTCTGCCGAAACGAGCAAGCTCGTCTCGGCGGAACCGCTATCTCCGACAGGCTGCTATAGTTCGGCGCCGTTCGCTTTCGCTTTCCCCTTCCCTTTCTTGCTCTTGCTCTTACTCTTGCTCTTGCTCTTGGCCTTCGACTTGGCCTTGCTGTCCCGGTCGGACTTGCTCTTCTTCGCCTTTCCTTCGCCGCCAGCCTTTGCCTTTTTCGCTTTTCCTTCCCCGGCGCTCCCCTTCGCTTTCTTCGCCTTCGTTCCCGCAGACTTGGTGTGTTTGGCACGACCGGCAAGCCCGTTTGCTTTCACGGAGGCATCGCGGGCCGCTGTCGTTGCAGCCTCAACCTCGTGGTTGAGCGCACCCATTTCTTTGGCCACGTCGTCCACTGAGGCTTGTGTCGCGTTGTCCCGCGCCCAGGAGATCCCCAGCAGCACGAGAACGACGGGCACAAATACGAGCGGCCACCATTTCGCGAGCCGACCCGAAAAGTCCGATTCCATCACTCCCCCCGAAGCACGCGGCCTCTAACCATTTCGGCGTGGCGGCGACCGTCAGCGTACGCTCAAGGGGGCTTCAATTCCTCCGGCCCTGCTAAACCGCCAGGATCGGGCTCGGCGGGCAGAGGTACCTTGGGTTCCCGGACTGTCGCCTTGTCCCCGTTCCACGGCAGAAGAATGTCGTTCTCTTGTTTCTCGACTTCGTCTGCCGCGACCAGGCGAAGGATCAGGAACTCGACGCGTCGATTCCACTGAAGCGAAGCCTCGTCCTCCCCCGGGACCAATACAATGGTTTCGCCCATTCCCCGGTACGTCAAGCGGCTTGGGTGCACACCATCGCGAACGAGTTCCTCGAAGATTGCCCGCGCTCGATCCGTAGACAGCGCATAATTGTGTTCATACGTTCCTTCCTGGCTTGCATGGCCTACGATTCCCACGGCGGTAATCCTGCCGTCGCCGTTGAGAACATCCGCCACGGCCTGCAACGTCGGTTTTGAACTCTCGAGCAGAATATTGGTGTCCACCACAAACTGCGGCATGTCGCGGATAACAATTTTGTTTTCCTCAATGCGCGCCAGCTCACCCTCGGCCCATTTTGGTGGCTCAGGCGCCAACGCTTCTGACAGGATTTCGATGTACACCGGGACCTGGACCTCGACGATTTCGGGCGGCGGTGGGGGAGCCCGAAACGTGTGCATTGTCACCTGCGAAAGAATGCGAAGATCCGTGGTCCCGTAGCCCTCCGTGAGCCCCCGTCCGACGGCCAAATCGACAGACATCGGTGCGATCGGACGAATCGCCGCCCCTAGCATGGCTTCTGCGCTGTTCTCGGCGCCTCCACCCAAGAAGGACGGAAATCCGGCCCGCCCGAGCACAACCGCGTAGGCGTCGACGTTCTCGGTGCCCGGAATGGGTACCCGACATCCGAACCCCAGCGACAACTCGTCGCCTTGAACGAAGCCGGCGACCGTCGGCGTGTCCTCGCGGATCGTGACGCCTGCATCGGCAGAGACACTCACCGAGCCGACGTCGACACCCGCGAGGAGGCCACTCAGAAAGCGGGGCGATTCCTCGCCCAAGTAGGTCAGTTGGAGTCCGGTGGGAAGTGTCGCACCGAGCCGGAGGCCGAGCGACAACGCCCCGTCCAGGGGGACCACGAACTTGACGCCACCCGCCACGTCACCCACACCAACGCCGTCGGCGGCAAGCTCCGGCAGTTGCGTCGCCCAACTCGCGGCAGCAGGCACCATCACACCGAAGGCGAGCCACGACGTCGCATCGAAGGAGGCGCCAACGGCCATCGCGCCGCGATTGGCCACAACAGCGCCGCGCTCAACCCCTTCGTTGGGATCCCAAATTGTGAGCGGATCCTGCTCGTACTGGAGCATCAGACCGTACCGGAAGGTACGCGGCTCGTCGATCTCCGCCACGGCGACGCCGGGAAGAGCCAGGTGCCCGAAATCGGGCCGCACGAACTCGAGATCGATGGAATAGCCCTGCGCGAAGGCAGGTCCCCCGGCCAGGGTCAAGAAGACGTACAGCAGGAACGGGGCAGGACGCACGTTGGTAGTATACTTCGCGGGTATGCGATCCCGCCGCACCCAAATCTGGCTTCCGTTGACGCTCCTGACCGGCGCGGCCTGCCCCGATCCAACGTGCCCGTCGGGAACACGGTTCCTGCACGGCGCATGTATCGCAGAAGCCGAAACGGAGACCGACGCGTCCGGCGACACAGATACCGACACAGACGCCGACAGCGACACGGACGCCGACACCGACGCCGACACCGATGTCACGACAGGCCCTTGGACCGGGCCGATGATGTTCCGCAGCGACGTCGCGCGCACGGGTGTCTACCCGGGGAAGGCGCCATCCTTAGGGGAGGTCGTTTGGACCGCCCCGATTGGAGCGGCGTGCAGCACACCGTCCATCAGCGAGGGGCGCGTATACTTGGCCACCGACCTCGCCACGGTCTATGCCCTCGACCTTGCGACAGGCGCGGAGCTTTGGTCTTTTGAAGCCGACGGGCCCGTAGGGCCGCCCGCAGTGGACAACGGGCGCGTCGTGTTCGGCGACAGGCGCAACAACATGTACGGCTTGTCGGCTGCGACAGGCGAACTCCTGTGGCGCACCATTTTCGAGAACGACTGCGGACCGGTTGCGCTCGACGCAGACGCGGTCACCGTCGTCTGCGGATCCTTGTACGTGCTCGACCCAGCCGACGGCCAAACGATCACAAGCGTCGTCATCGAAGACGGCGACGTGCTCCAGGGCGTGACGGTGCTGCCGACCTTGTGGGTGCTGGGGGACGGTCCCCTGCGCGGCTATTCTCGGACGGACTCAACCGAATTGTGGAGTGCGTCCCTGGCGAACACCACCGCGACCGGGGCGAGTGACGGCGAAACCGTGTTCGTTCCGACGCTGTCTGGGATGGTTGCGATCGGCACGAACCAGGGCGGAATCGTGTGGAGCGAAGACGCCTTTGCGACCCTGGACTCGGTGTCGCCGGCACTCGCCGACGGCGTCGTGTACTTCGCGACGACCCGCGGGCTGCGCGCTCGCGAAGCGTTGGGAGGTACCGAATTGTGGACCTCGTTGTTGGCCGATCAACCGATAGGAGGGATCGCGGTCGCAGGCGACGTGGCTTTTGCCGCAGACGCGTCTGGAACCGTGCACGCGATCAGCCGGGCCGATGGCGTGGTCCGCTGGTCGTTACCCACGGGCGCCTGCGCGGGTCCCGCGCTGGCAGACGGGACGCTGTTGGTAGGCACGCCCGGTGGGTTGACCGCCGTCCAATAGACCCCGGGTCACAACGCGAAGCAGGCCGACAAATCCTTTGGCTCTTCGATCGCGTCCATCGGGACGCCGTTAGCGATCATGCGTCCTGTGTCGTGGCCCCACACGGCGCAGTCCTGCAGGTTTCCGTCGAGATCCCATACGCGGCCCGCGAAGCTGAGCAAAGCCAAGTCTTCGTCCTCGCAAGTGAACTGGGACGCCACCGAACCGACCAACGGACCAACCTCCAGCAGGTCCCACCATCCAGCAGGGTCCCACTCCTTTGACAGGAGCGAATGCTCCTCACCCGCCACAACCGGCAGGCCCGTACCGAAGGCCGCGATTGCGCCACGAAAGGCCCATCCGCGCGTCCGGATCGTGAAAAACAGCGAGACGTCGTCTGCCGTGCAGCGACTCGTCCCGAACTCAACGTACACAGGGCCGTCGTACAGCTCGTCCTCGGTAGTTACCGTCGTGCCGGTGGTTACCTTGGTGTCCACGTCGTCGGGCAATACCGGGGCGTCACCGGTCCCCTGCAGGCCGGCGGGGTAACAATTTCCATCGGGCCAGCGCTCGAAGCCAGCGCCGCAAGCGCCCTGCTTTTCACTGCACGCGGCCACCACGAAACCGAGGGGCAAACCAAGGATGCGTCTCATCGTGGCCCATTGTGCCACGGCGCGGCGCCGGGTGGTGTACAATCGCGCATGTTCAGTCTATTGACGCTGCTTTGGAGTCCTGACGCGCTGGCGGTCCTCGGGTGTTTCAACACGCTCGATCAGGATCTGAACTGCAACCACATCGACGTCGCAGTGGAGCAGCGCGTGGACGTGTCCGACCCGCTCTGCACCGTCACAGACCCGGTAACCGGCGAAAAGTACGAGTCGGCCGACTATTATTACGACTACACGTCCTACGGCTGCCTCTACCCGGTGACCGAATTCGACGACGACGTGGACCTGCTGTCGTCGGGGACCTTCAACATTCCACCCGAGGCCGTCTACCCAGACCTCATCGCGGTTCTCGATTGCGACAACTGTCCGACGTTGTTCAACCACGATCAGGCCGACCTCGATTGCGACGATGTCGGCGACCTGTGCGACAACTGCCTCATCGACCCGAACAACGACCAGGACAACAACGACCAGGATGAACTTGGAGACGCTTGTGACCTGTGCCCGTACGACACCGATCCCGGGCAGGAGGACAAAGACGCGGATGGGGCCGGCGACGTGTGCGACCTATGCCCGGACCAGTTCGACCTCGTACAAGGAGACCACGACATCGACGAGGTCGGCGACGGGTGCGACACGTGTCCATTGCTCTTCGATCCCGATCAAGCGGACCGCGACGCCGATGGCCCCGGCGACGTGTGCGACAATTGCCGCGATGTGTTCAATCCCGGGCAGGAAGACGGCGACGGCGATGGCGCAGGTGACCTGTGCGACACCTGCCCGGCGCTGCCCGACGACCAAGCAGACGGCGACGCCGACGGGGTGGGCGATGCGTGCGATTTCTGTCCCGATGCCGCGGATCCTGACCAATCCGATCGCGACGAGGACGGATTTGGCGATGTCTGCGACACCTGTCCCGACAGCCCCGACCCCAACCAGCCCGACGGCGATGCCGACGCTGTGGGCGACGACTGCGACGTCTGCCCAGAGCTATTCGATCCCCTTCAGGGGGATGCCGACGATGACGGCCACGGGGACGCCTGCGATGTGTGCCCATACACGAAGGACACGGACCAGACCGACGCCGATGGGGACGGGCTCGGAAACGCCTGCGACGGGCAGTTCCGGGGCGGCGGGCGGCTTGCCTGTGGCGCGGTCGCGGGCCCCGAAGGTTTGTGGGTACTGCTGGTGATGCTCGCCGCTCGCAGGCAGCGGACCCGGGTACGCTAGCAGCCTGTCGGAGATTGCGCACCTACTGCGGGAGGCGATGCCATCCGCGGGACTTCGTCACGGGGACCCCACCCTCGGTCGGAGTGCGTCAAGCACGCCTTCCCTCGGGTTGCACCCCGTTCCTCGTCCGGCGGCGGCCTCACC
>CAMASI010000074.1 GCA_945861065.1 Klebsiella pneumoniae
CGCGTCGTGGCGATGCTCGTAGCCTTGGCGAAGAAGCTCCAGAATGATCGCTGACGCTTCCAGGGGCGACGCCGGGAGCGGGGTCGGGAGCGGGACCGGGAGCGGGTCGGGTCGGGTCGGGTCGGGTCCGGCTTGTGGGGATCGCGCCCTGGCGTCGTCTACTTGAACAGGCGGGAAATTGACGCATCCTCATGGATCGCACGGATGGCATGGCCGAACACGCCGGCCACGGAGATGACGTCGATCTTGCCCATCGCTTTGGCGGCCGCAGACAATGGCACCGTGTCGGTCACGACAACGGAATCGAAGTGAGAGTTCGCAAGATTTGTGATGGCGTCGCCAGACAGAACCGCATGCGTCGCGGCCGCGTGCACGCGAACGGCACCCCTCGCCTTGAGCGCGGCCGCACCCTTTGCCATGGTCCCCGCCGTGTCGATCATGTCATCCACGAGAATCGCCGCTTTCCCTTCCACAGACCCGATCAGGTTCATCACCTCGGCGACGTTGGGCCCCTCCCGCCGTTTGTCGATGATGGCAAGCCCGCATCCCAGGCGTTGGGCGAAGGCCCGTGCCCGTTCCACGCCGCCAGCGTCCGGCGAGACGATCACGGTGTCGGTGGGGTCGCCGATGATGAGGTGGGTACGCAAATGGTCCACGAGTTGCCCGATCGCGTAGAGGTTGTCGACCGGGATGTCGAAGAAGCCCTGAATCTGGCCGGCGTGCAGGTCCATCGTAAGGACTCGGTCCACGCCGGAAGCTTCCACCAACTTCGCGACGAGCCGCGCGGTGATCGGCGCGCGGGCAGCCACTTTGCGGTCTTGGCGGGCGTAGCCGAAGTACGGCATCACTGCGGTGATTCGGCCTGCCGAAGCGCGGTGACACGCTTCCGCCATGACCAGCAGCTCGATCAGGTTTTGGTTGACAGGTGGGCAGGTGGGCTGGAACAGGTACACGTCCCGCCCGCGCACGTTCTCATCAATCTCGACTCGGGTCTCACCGTCCGAGAACGTCGACACCCGCGCTTCCCCTAAGGGTTCGCCGAGCGCGGCCGCGGTTGCTTCGGCGCAGGCACGGCTGGCGTTGCCAGAAAAGAGGACCAGTTCCTTATGCATGTGTCTCGCCCCGCGGCGCGGCTATCAAGGAACCTACGCCGCGTGTGGATCAACGCGCTTGCCCGGCGCTGTCAGTCGCTGTGGCGGAACGTCGGAATATCATATTCGGAGCCATTCGGGTCATAACCACCGTGCAAGGACCTCGGCCGAGCGCGTCCGGGCGCCACGGTCCGTGCGATTCGGTCATTGACCCGGCGCTCCACGCTTTGCGGTTGCAGCATCGACGCGCGGTCCTCGAAACCGGTGGCAATCACCGTCACGCGTGCGTCTTCTTCCATGCTGTCGTCCACAACCCAGCCCCAGATGACTTCTGCGTCCTCGTGGGCCTCCTCTTGCACGAGGCTGCTCGCTTCGTGGATTTCGTACATCGTAAGGCGGCTATTGCCCGTAATGTTGATGAGAACGCTCGTCGCGCCCTGAATCGACACGTCATCTAGTAGCGGCGAACTAATCGCGCGTTGGGCCGCTTCGACCGTCTTGTGCTCGCCCGAAGCCATGCCGACACCCATCAACGCCATGCCCTTGCCGCACATGATGGTCTTCACATCAGCAAAGTCCACATTGACCACGCCATTCATGTTGATCAAGTCGGACACGCCCTTCACGGCCTGCAGCAGGATCTCGTCTGCCATACGAAAGGCTTCTTTCATCGTCGTCCGATCACTTGCGAGCGCGATCAGGCGCTGGTTCGGAATCGTGATGAGTGTGTCCACCGCCGCGTTCATCGCGGAAATGCCTTCGTCAGCCTGGCGCCGGCGCCGCTTCCCCTCGAAATGGAATGGCCGGGTGACCACCGCTACCGTCAGCGCGCCTCGGTCCCTTGCCACCTGTGCGATGACGGGCGCCGCACCGGTTCCGGTACCACCACCCATCCCTGCGGTGATGAAGACCATATCCGCGCCGTCCACCAATTCCGCAATCCTGTCCCGGTCCTCGAGCGCCGCGTCGCGACCCGTCTCCGGATTCGCGCCCGCGCCAAGGCCTCGTGTCAACTGCTGACCCAATTGAAAACGTTTCGGCGCAAGGCTCCGACGCAGGTCCTGCGCATCGGTATTCATCGCAATGAACTCGACGCCAGTCAACTGGGCCTGGATCATCGTGTTGATGGCGTTTCCACCACCTCCGCCAACGCCAATCACTTTGATGCGCGCACCGGAATGAATGTCGTCGTGGACTTTTTCAATCATCATGGGGGACTCCTGAGATTCGGGGATGGAACTAAATGTGGGGAGCAGAACGCGGGCGAACGATGGCAACCTTGTTGGGCGCCAGATCGATTTCGAGGGAACGGGACAGCAGCGTCGCATCATCCGAGATCAACGCCGAAAGCCGGTCGAGCTGACGGGGGTGATCCGCGAGCCCAAACCAAATCGTGGCAGCCCCAGTGGTCACTGCAAAACCGCTCGTTGTGGAAAACGCGATTTCGGAGACGTCAGCGGAATGGAGCAGCCCGCGATCTTCCAGTTGTCCCATCAATTCGAGGGCATCGCGCAGCGCCGCCGGTGCCAGCGCAGGATGGTGCCCAGAAAAAGCGGGCTCGATTCCTGTCACGTGAGGATGGTCTAAATCCGAGCCCTTCGCTCGGGAAAACACGGTGCCGTCGGCCGCGACCAACCACAACCCGTCGTGATGAAGAACGGCCGCCGCGACGTATTCCTCAACCTGCACCACGAGGGTCCCATCCAGACGCATCGCCGCCGTGGCTGAACGAACCCATGGGTGGCGCTCCACCCGGTCCGCCACCGAAGGTGCCCACACTTCCCACGCACGGGTGCCATTCGGCACATCAGCAAGATGACGCAAGGCCTTGACGTCCGCCCGCGCTTCGCCGACGAACACCACCCGCGACACCAGCCAAAGGTCGGGACGGCACAAAACCGCGGCGACGCCTACGCCCACCAACAACACCGCAGCATGCCAAGGCGCAACGCGACCCACCACTCGGCGGATCGACGATCGGATCGGTAGCAGCGAAGCCATCGAAGCTGCGAACACGGGGAACCAGGGTCAACAGGGTGGAGTCGGCCGCCGACGAACGCGGAGGCGCAGGGGTGATCCCTGTCTACACGACCCGATCCGTGCTTTCAAGGCCCTTAGCGATTTTTTCTACGCGATTTTCAGGGTCCATGCGGTGGGCACCCAAAAGGATGCGCTCGACGAGATCAGCAAAGTCCATCCCTACCGCGGCAGCAGCCATCGGAGACAGGCTTGTGGGCGTCATTCCCGGCAAGGTGTTGACCTCCAACAACACAGGGGCGGACCCATCCGAGGGCACAATGAAGTCCACGCGACACAGTCCCGAACCGCCCAGCGTTTCCACAGCCACAATTGCGGCGCAGATCGCAGCCGCGGTTGCAGCCTCGGAGATCGGAGCCGGACATTCATATTGGGTGGTCCCCGCTGTGTACTTCGCAGAAAAATCGAAGAAACCCGATCCGGGCAAGATGCGCACGACTGGCAGCGCGACGCCGTCCAACACGGCAACAGTGATTTCGTCCCCCAGGATCCATTCTTCGACCAAGACATCCGCGTGCAGGTCCGCGGCCTCTTCGAGTGCAGGAAGAAAGGCGGACGCCTCAAGCACCTGCGTGATCCCAATCGTGGACCCTCCGACCGCCGGTTTGACCGCCACAGGAAGTCCAATCTCGGGCACGGGTTCGCCTCGGTGCCACACGGCATCGGCCGCCATTCGGATTCCCGCAATGCCCCGCAGCGCCCGTTTCGTTGCGATTTTGTCCATACAGACGGCGCTCGCCCGCACGCCCGACCCCGTGTACGCAATCCCCATGATTTCACACAGACCCTGCGCACAACCATCTTCACCAAAGCGGCCGTGGAGCGCGAGCCAAACTACGTCCACACGATGGGCGATCAGTTGTGCCGGCAGGTCGCGGCCGACCTCAATTTCGACGACAGTCCACCCCCGGCTCGTCAGCGCAGCCGCGACGGCATGCCCAGATTTAAGGCTCACCTCGCGCTCCGAGGACAATCCGCCCATCAATACACCGACTCGGCTCTTTTTGTTCACCATGATCCTCACACCCATTGAATTTCGGATTCCAGACGAATTCCCTGGAAGCGTTCCACGCGGTCAATCACGCTGCGATGCAACAACAACACGTCGGCCGCTGTTCCTTCCCCCAGATTCACCATCAACTCGGGACCTGACACGGGAATCAGGACATCCCGCAGTCGCACCTCCTCCAATGGCGCAAATCGAACCACTGAGCGGACGTCCTTCACCCCACTCAGCACCGCTCCCGGACGGGCTTTTCGCCAACCTACCGCGATTTTGCGCGCCACGACGCCAGGCCCACTCTCAAGCAATTGCAACGTGATCTCCGTCAGTACCCGCGCCCGTATCGCTTCCGCCAGACTCGTGTCCCGGATACGACCTCGAATAAGCGCGCGTGCTCCCACCGCTACCCGGTCCCACCCCGCGTCCAACACGGCCGACGCCCCCACGCTGCCGGGTACGCCCACGAGTTTCTCAATCCCGCCCAGGTTTCGTTGCGCGGCCCACGCAACGAGCGCCGGGACGGGTACTGCCGCCCCAACCCGCACGTGATCGCTCTCCTGGGTGACGCACGAAAAACCTGTACCCAATCGCACGACGGCGCCGCTAAGTCCGGCGTCCTTCGCCACTGTCCGGGTGCCGGCACCTAGGACTCGCCACGTCCAAGAGGACCGGCCAAGGTCACCGGCCGCCTCGCACAATGCGCTTTCGTCGTGCGCAACTACAAACGCCTCGACCGGCCCGCCGGTTCGCAACGCCGTATGGCGGGCCAAGGGTTCGGCCAAGCGAACGGATAGGTGCGACGGAACTGCCGACGTCACGAAACCCGGCCTCCAAGATCGCGAACCAAACGCCCCACATCGCCCGCGCCCATGGCGATGACCACGTCGCCGGGCCGCACCATCGACGCGACTTCCATCGTCGCATTCGCAACAGAGCCTGCGACGATTACACCGCGGTGTCCACTCTCTCGCATGCCCGCGGCAAGCCTTTCATGGTCAATTCCATCAATCGGCGCCTCGCCTGCGGCGTAGATCGGGCACACAACCACGATAGAAGCCCGGTGCAACGCTGACCGAAAATCGTCCCACAGGTCCCGGACCCTCGTAAAACGATGCGGTTGAAACACCGCGATGATTCGACGACCCGGAAGCGAGACTTCGGCAGCCTCCAGCGTCGCGCAAATTTCCACAGGGTGATGTGCATAGTCGTCGACCCACATGACGCCCTCCGACTCCCCGACGACCGTAAACCTACGTTGTACCCCTCTAAAACCAGCAAACGCCTCGCAAACCACGTCAAAAGCGACGCCCAACTCTAGGGCGATACACATCGCGCCAACTGCATTCTGCACGTTGTGCCGACCGGGCACGCCCAGAGACACAACACCGAGTTTTTCCTCGCCCCGCCATGCAAGAAACCGAGAAACGAGGCCGTCGTGAACGACGTCGGTGGCCCGATAGTCTGCCTGCCGTGAAAATCCGTAGCCGACCACGCGCTTACGAAACCGCGGAACCAGCGCCAATACCCGTGGGGCGTCGAAACAGGCGGCCACAAATCCATAGAATGGGATGCGGTTTCCGAACTCCGCGAACGCGTCTTCCAGCCGTGCCAGCGACCCAAAATGATCGAGATGCTCCGCGTCGATGTTGGTGATCAACGCGATCGTCGGCGTCAATGACAGAAATGAGCCGTCAGACTCGTCCGCCTCAGCGACCAAATATTCTCCGACACCTCGGCGCGCGTTCGTTCCCCCAAGGCTATCGAGTCGTCCGCCGATCACGGCCGTGGGGTCCAACCCACCCGCCTGCATCGCTGTCGCCACCATCGAAGTCGTCGTCGTTTTCCCGTGGGAGCCCGCGATGGCCACGCCGTACTTGAGCCGCATCAACTCCGCGAGCATTTCCGCTCGGGCGATGACGGGAATACCTCGGCGCAGCGCTTCACCGATTTCTGGATTCGACGGGCCCACGGCAGCGCTCCGGACGACGACATCAGCCGTCCCTACGTGGGCCGCATCATGTCCCACATGCACCCGGGCACCGAGTGAGCGTAGGCGCCTGACCGAAGCGCCCTCACTCAGATCAGAACCCGTGATCGTGAAGCCCGTAGACAACAGGACCTCCGCAATTCCTGACATTCCGATTCCGCCAATCCCGACAAAATGGATGGTTTGAACTTTACCGCGGAACATCAAAGGCCTCCCGAGATTGGCGATCAATCCGGAGTAGGATTCCGATCGACGCGACATGAACCATCGCCGCCGACGCACCATAGGAAAAGAACGGCAACACCAGCCCCTTCGCCGGCAGCAAGGCTCCAACCACACCGAGGTTGATAATCGCCTGGGCCGCGAACAGTGACCCAAGGCCCGCGGCGACCAGGACACCGTACAGATCCTTGGAGGCCCGCGCGATTCGAAAGGTCCTAAGGGCGAGCAAAATCATCCCGCCGACCAGCGCCGCAAGGCCGATGGCACCCATTTCCTCCCCGACGACGGCCGCAATCATGTCCGTATGGGCCTCGGGGAGAAAACCCCGCTGGGCAACACCCCCGCCAACGCCGGCACCCGTAAGGCCACCGGTCGCCAACGCAATCCACCCCTGCACGATCTGGTACCCGCCTTCTTTGGCGTGCGCGAATGGCGTCGCGAAATTCGTGATCCGCGCAGCGCGGTACGGTTCGTCCAGAATCAACGCCACGAGCCCGAGACCCGCGAACACCGCAAGCACAGCCAGCCAGCGCAGATGCAGGCCCGCGAGCACAAGAAGGACAGCCGCCAGCCCAATGATCAGCACGACCGCGCCGAAATCCTTTTGCGAGACGGCGAGCAACAAAGGGATGAAGGCAAAAGCGAGCCCAGGAAGGGCAACGCCGACCACATCCCTAAGCCGCCCCTCGTTCGCCGCGAGAAAATGGGCGAGCATTAGGACAACAGCTACCTTCGCCAATTCCGACGGCTGGAAATTGAGTGGACCCAGGTCGATCCATCGCTGCGCGCCGTTGACCGACCGCCCGATAGGCGTCCACACTGCTGCCATCAACAGCACCGACGTCACCCACAGCGGCCAGGCGGCGCGCCGACGAAAGTCTCCGCGTTTCATGGAAACGATCCATGCTGCGAGAACCGCTCCGGCGACGAGACCAAAGCCCTGTCGCCTCACAAAGTACAGCGGATCCCTGAAATTCTGATCCGCAAACGCGCTGCTAGCCGAAAGGATGGCAAGCAGCCCGGCGATACAGAGCCCGCCCACGATGGCAACGAGTCCCCAATCCCACCCAGGTCGGGTCAACACAGGAGACGGAGCTGGTTCCGACATGTTCACCTCAATTTCAGGGTGGACAACGCCACCAGCGCTAGCACGATGCTGATGACCCAAAACCGCACGATAATCTTCGGCTCGGACCAACCCAGCTTCTCGTAATGGTGATGGATCGGCGCCATCCGGAAGAGTCGCTTGCCCGTCATCTTGAACGATGCCACCTGCAGGATGACCGAAACGCTCTCCAAAACAAAAATGCCTCCGACCACCGGGAGTAGCAACGCCTGACCCGAGAGCAGGCCCAAACTTCCGAGCGCACCGCCCAACGCGAGCGAGCCCACGTCTCCCATAAAAACCTGCGCCGGATACGCGTTGTACCAGAGAAACCCCAGCCCGCTTCCCACAATCGCGAGCGCCATCACCATGAGCTCGCCGGCGCCATCCACGTAAGGGATGCCCAAGTAGGCAGAAAACTTCGCATTTCCGGCCACATAGGCCATCACGCCGAGCGTCGCCGCGCTGGTCATCGTCGGACCGATCGCCAAACCATCCAAACCGTCGGTGAGATTGACACCATTCGACATCGCAGTGAGTACAAACATTCCAAATACAACGTACGACCAACCCAACCAAGCCGGCGCGTTGTGCCAGGGCTCACCGAAGGGGATCGACGCGTCCTTGAAAAAGGGCAACGCTACGTTCGCATCGACAATTCCACTTCCATACGCCCAGCCGAGGATTCCGCCGCCGAAGACCAACTGACCTAATATCTTGTACCGTCCTGCCAGACCCTCCGGTTTACCGGACATGACCTTGATCCAATCGTCTACCAGCCCGATCAGGCCATACCCGGCGGTCACCCCAAGGGCCGCCCAAATCGCCGGCTGGTCTAAGCGCGCCCACAACAGCGTGCTGCCGCACAAAGCCCCGATCAACACCATGCCTCCCATGGTGGGGGTGCCGACCTTGGACAAGAGGTGCGACTCCGGGCCGTCGCTTCGAATGATTTGTTCGACTTTTCGCCGTTGCATCCACGAAATGAACGGCGGAAATGCGACATACGCGATGGCGAGCGCGGTAATGACCGCCCAAGCGGTACGAAACGTGAGGTACCGAAACACATTGGCGCCAGGCACGACATCCGCCATGGGCCCGGGGTCAACAAACAGCCAGTACAGCATTTACACCTCCCCGTCGGCGAGTGCCGCCGCAACGCGTTCCATTCGAGCTCCCCGGCTGCCTTTCACGAGCACCGTGTCCCCGCGACGCACGTGGCCGCGAAGTGCGGCGACGGCTGCCTCACTGTCGGTGCACGCGACGACGCCGGGCGGCGCTACCGCTCCCATTCGAGGGCCGCACACCACCACGTAGTCCAACTGCAAAGACAGCACCCAACCCAACAACTTGCGGTGCCACTCGAGTTCGTCCGCGCCAAGTTCCAGCATGTCGCCGAGCACCGCAATGCGGCGCCCCGGAAGGTCGGCCAATACCCGCAGGGCGGCTTCCATCGACGAGGGATTGGCATTGTAAGCGTCGTTAATGACGACGAACCCCGCGTCGTTTCTTTCGATGCGCTGGCGCATCCCCACCGGCCGATAGGTGGCCAGTCGCGAAGCGCTCTCGTGCAAATCGAGGCCAAGAGAAAATGCTACCGCCAAAGCGGCCGCCGCATCCAGCGCCAAATGCCGACCCGGAACAGGTAACGTCGCGCTGACCCCCCCTTGGGGCGTTGCGAACGTCGCCTTCGTCTCCAAAGACTCGGTGTCCACGACGGCGCTTTCAAGGCGCACATCCGCGTCGGGATGTTCGCCAAAGGAGATTCGACGAACACCGGAGGGTATCGCCGCGCCGACGAGCCACGGATCATCCTGATTGACGACCGCGACGTCGCCCGGTTGTGCCGCGTCGTAGAGGGCGCATTTTTCTTTCGCGACGCCTGACAATCCACCGAGCTCTAGCAAATGAGCCGGACCCACGTTCACGACGAGCCGGACGGTGGGCCGCGTTATCTCTGCCAGAAGTCCGATCTCGCCTGGCGAGGAAGTTCCTAGTTCAACCACGAGTACATTGGCAGCAGAAGGTGTGGCCAGCAGCGTGAGGGGCACACCGATATGGTTGTTTAGATTCCCCACCGTTTGGTGGACACAAAACGGGCCATCGATGGCCGCGGCGATCAACGCCCGAGTGGTCGTCTTGCCCGCGCTGCCGGTGAGGCCGACCACCGGCCCCGTAAATCGATTGCGGGCAAACCGACCTAGGTCCTGGAGCGCAACAAGGGTGTCGGACACGACCACGACCCCACCGGCCGGCGAGTTCGGCTCACAGTCGACCACAACCCCACCCGCGCCAGCGGCGAACGCTGACGCCACGTAGTTGTGACCATCAAAACGTTCCCCGCGCAAGGCGAGGAACCAGGCGCCGGCTAAGAGGTCGCGGGAATCCGTCACCACGGGGCCTGCTGCACCCTGGCGCAACAGGACTCCGCCGGTCGCCGCAGCAATTTCGCGTGCATCCAGATTCACGGGGTCACGACCCCTGGCGAGGGCGAAAAGGCAGGGGCATCTGAGGACTCGATGGCGCGGGGCGGGGCTGGATCGTACGCTGGACGGTTGCGGTGCGCAAGCACAAATCCCAATCGCTCTGGGATTTCTAAGCTCGTTCCGCCAACGCCGCCCGGCACACCGCCGCATCGTCAAAGGCAATTCGCCCAGCGCTCAACTCCTGGTACGTCTCATGCCCTTTGCCCGCCACCAGCACACCATCCCCGGCCCGCAACTCGCCGATGGCCATCCGAATCGCCGCTTCACGATCGGCCTCGACCCGTACCGTCCCACTCGCCCCCGCCAACACGTCGCTCAAAATGGCCTCTGGGTCCTCCGAGCGCGGATTGTCAGACGTCAGCACGACAATGTCTGCAAGAGAACACGCCACAGCACACATCCGGGGTCGTTTTCCACGGTCCCGATCCCCCCCACATCCAAATACAACCCACAACCTGCCGGAAACCAAAGGGCGCAACGTGCGCAAGGCATGCGCAAGGGCGTCTTCGGTGTGGGCGTAATCCACCACGACCATCACCCCGACCTCGTTCGCGATGGGCATGAGTCGGCCGGGCGCGCCAGAAGCGGCAACGAACCCCGCGGCGAGTGTGTCGATGGACACGCCACACAACAGGAGCGCGCCGCACGCGGCCGCCACATTCTGGGCGTTGTGCAGCCCTACCAGCGGGCTCCGAACATCCGCACTGCCGTGCGGCGTGCGCACGACCAGCACCATGCCCTGCGCGTCATGCTTCGTCATCCGTACATGAACGTCAGCCCCAGCCCCAAACCCATAGGTCCACCGGTCGCTTGGCGCCGACAATTGCGGCCAATAGGGATCGTCAAAACAAAGCAGCGCCCGCGGAAACCCTCCCGCCGGCCGAAGAAGTTCTGCAAAAAGCCTGGCCTTCGCCGCACGGTAGGCGTGCATATCACCGTGAAAATCTAAGTGGTCGCGCGTGAGGTTGGTGAACACGGCCAGATGAAACGGCAACGAGTCTACGCGGCGCTGGGCAAGACCGATACTGGAAACCTCGAGCGCCACCCCCTCAGCACCCCCATCGCGCATCCACGCCAATGTTCTTTGGAGTTCAGGGGCCTCCGGCGTCGTGTGAACACTGGGAATGCACGCGTCGCCGAGAAACGCGCCAAGTGTGCCGATGCGACCCCACCGCAAGCCGATGGCGGTGGCCACCTGCTGAATCAACGTCGTCACGGTGGTCTTACCATTGGTCCCCGTCACACCGACGACGGGCACGCTCGTAGCGGGCCATCCCTCCCACGCAGCCGAAAGCGCCGCGAGCGCCAACCGTGTGTCTGCAACGACCACAACCGGCGACGCTGATTCAATCGGCCTGTCAACCACGACGGCGGCACAGCGCAAGTCGGCGACGAGGTCATGACCGTCTACCTTGCCCCCGCGGACTGCAACGAAGACCCCGTCGGGCGCGAGGTCGCGCGTGTCGCGGGTCACCTGCGACACGTCGCCGTCCTTGCCCGCCGGGCACACAGCGCCCACCGCCCGGAGCAGGGACGACAACCTCACCGTGGGCGCCCCGCTACGCGATTGCTCTTGCCAGTCGGAAACGAAATAGGAGCCTCTCGTCGCCGCGACACCCCGGTGGCCGTGGGCCGCCTTTGAGGGGAAAACCCATCCCAGATGCCAAACCCGGTTTGCGGGCGGCAGCGACGACTTCTGCTGAAGAGGTCGGGGAAATGAGGCCTACCGGGGTGTTTGCTGGCGCATGAGTAGCTCAACGGAGACGGAGGTTGATGGTATCGCCAGGGTGACCCACGGCGAACGGAGGTGGATCTTGGGAAACGACGTGCCCGCTTCCAGACATCGCAATCGACAGGCCCGTTCCCTCCAGCATCGCGAGCGCATCACGAAGCGGCAGGTCACGCAAGTCGGGTAAATGCCAACCATCACCCGCCCACAAGACCGGAGGGCGCGCATTCGTGGTTGACGCACCGGCCTCGTCTCCAGTCGCGTCATCGGTCACGGTAGAGGGCGGAACGCCCAGGTGGCGAAGTGCAACGCCGACGATTTCTGCGAAAGCAGGCGCAGCGACGATTCCACCATAGCGACTGCCTTCCGACGGTTCGTCCACCGAAATGGCCACGGCGATGACCGGATCGTCGACAGGCGCGAAACCGACAAAACTCCCAATTCTGGCGTCACCGTACACACCGTCCGTGACTTTCTGCGCCGTCCCGGTCTTGCCGCCCACCCGGTACCCAGGCACACGCCCTCGCGTGCCCGTTCCGCCCGGCTCCATGACCGTTTCCATCATGAGGACCAGTTGGCGCGCGACTTCCTCGCTCACCACCCGCTCGGCGACCGTCTCCCGGTGCAACACGTCGGGCACCCCATAGGCGTCAACAACTTGGGTGACAAGCCGCGGCCGCATGCGAACCCCGCCGTTGGCCAGCGCCGCCATTCCCATGACAAGTTGCAACGGCGTCGCAGTTGTCCCCTGACCGAAAGAAGTGTTCGCCAACTCGATCGTGCGAATCACTTTGGGGTCCCGCAACTTCCCCTTCGCTTCCCAGGGAAGATCGATGCCTGTCGCGGAGCCGAAACCAAAATTGCGGAGTTCTTCAATCAGCCGGGTCGCCCCCACCTGAAGGCCCACTTTGGCACTGGCGATATTACTAGAATATTTGATGACCTCCGTAAGGCTGACCACGCCATGAGGATGATCGTCGTGCACACGCGAGCCGCCCACCGCCCAAAAACCGTTTTCGCAATCGATTTTGCCATCGGCCTGAATCACGCCGGCCTTTAAACCAGCGGCTATTGTGAACGGTTTGTAGACCGACCCAGGTTCTATGGCGTCCTGGATGACGTGATTTCTCTGGTCGGTTGGGTTTTCTGGCACGGCATTGGGATTGTAGGCAGGGTTATTCGCCAACGCCAAGATATCGCCGGTGCGGACATCCACCACGACCGCATACGCAGATTTCGGCTTGCTGGTCTCCATGACCTTCGCCAGGGCCCGTTCCGTAGCTCGCTGCAGGGTTCGATCGATCGTGGTGTGGACTGCGAGCCCGACCGACAAATCTCTCACGCTGTCGGAGAGCGGATTCTCGACGGACAATCCCCGGCGGTCGCGTCGCCTTCCCAGGAGGACGTCTCCTCCTCGTAACTGATCATCAAATTGTTTTTCGAGGCCCGCTTGACCGTGACCTGACCGATCCACGAAGCCAAGGACCTGCGCAGCTAAAGCCTCTTCTGGATAAAACCTGCGGTTTTCGCGCTCGATTCCGACGCCGTAGAGCGTCAGGCGTTCGACACCCATCGCCACCTGGGGGTGAACGCCCCGAGCCAACATCTCGTAACGACCCGAACCGGCCAGAATGTGGGCGATATCGGACTCCGAGAGGGACATCAGCGTGGCCAAGTCGCGAACGGCCGCTGCATTGAGCCGAACCACCTCGTCTTCTACTGATTTGGCCTCACCCGCGCGAACACGTTCTTCGGCAACGGCCTGGATTCCGAATCGAACCTCTACGGCATCCACAAAAACGTTCGGTGTCGACAGCGTGGTCGCCAGGCGACGACCCTCCCTGTCGAGAATTTCACCGCGCTTTGCTTGTAGGCGAAGGGACGCCCATCGTTTGTCCCCTGCCTCCATAATGGTCGCTTCGTTCGGCCACAGCGTCAACTGAATGACGCGGAAACCGACGACCCCGAGCAGAAGGACCAGCACCAAGGACATCCACCCGGCGCGATCGAGCGCACGCGCCCGCACATCGGTGGACGATTCGACCGGCAACTCCAACAGGGGGACGCCGAGACGGGCCATCTATCGTCCCACCGACAGGGTTCGAACGGAAGCGACCGGCCCCATCGCCGACCGATGGGCTGCGTGCTCGAGCGACACGGAACGCCGGAGCGTGTCCAACTCGAGCTGAAGCTGTTCATGCTGGATGGCGACCTCATGGGTTTGCACTTGGATGCGAGCAAGGTCGCTCCGCAGCGCTTGCACATCGACCCGAATCCAAGCGGCGACAGCCACAACGACGGAAAGGCAGCCAAACCAGACCACCTGTTCCATCGGAGGCAACCACGCCCGCCATCCTTGGGCCATGTCCGCGTGGTGGGTGACAGCGTTCATGCACACCTCGTTGCGAAGCGGAGCCGCGCAGAACGCGCCCGCGGGTTGTCATCGTCATCGTCGGGGGCCACGTCGCCCACATCCGTCCACACGGGCTGACCGATAGGATTGCCGTACGGGTCCCGCGGAAGGGCGCGAACCGAGCCCGACATCAGCGTGGATTTCACCGCGCGGTCTTCCAGCGAATGAAAGGTCAGAATGCCCAATCTACCGCCCGGCTTGAGCAATTGGGGCGCTGCCGCGAGCAATGAATTGAGTTCATCAATCTCGCCGTTCACCGCAATTCGTAATGCCTGGAACACGGTCGTCGCCGGGTGTACGCGCCCCTGCCGACCTCCCGAAGCCCGCGCCACCGCGTCTGCCATGGCCACCGTGTCCGGCCACGGAGAGCCCGCTTTCAGCACGCTCGCAATGCGATGCGCGCGCCGAACGTCACCGAAACGCACCAATAGGTCGGCAAGTCCCTCCACATCGAGCGACGCGATTAAATCAGCCGCCGAGGGCCCGGCCTGCGACATGCGCATGTCCACCGGTCCCGCGCGCCTCAGGCTGAAACCGCGGCTTGCGACATCAAATTGGTGCGACGAAACCCCAAGGTCGGCAAACAGCCCTGCGACCTGGCCAATCCCCAACGAGGCCAGCACGGCTGGAACCTCAGAAAAAGGGCGATGAAACACGGTGAGGCGACCCTCCCAACGACGCGCCACGTCGGAGGCGTGTGCGAATGCCTCGGGATCCTGGTCGAAGGCGATGACAGAACACGGCGCGGCGGCGAGCAAGGCCTCAGCGTGCCCGCAACCCCCCACCGTACAATCCACGACAACGTCCCCGGCCATTGGCCGCAGGGCCGCGACCACGGCGCTTGTGAGCACAGACAGGTGTTGGAAGGCCGTCACAGCACTTCCTCGTCTCGCCCGAACAACCGATGAGTCGCGACTTGCCGACGCAGCGTCCAGCGCTTCTTGTCCCACAGCTCGATTCGACCTTGCACCACGTGTAGGACCGCGTCCCGCTCAATTCCGCCCTGTTCCCTGAAATCCGCCGGAATCTGCACACGACCGAGGTCGTCCACCTTCACCGGCGTGGCCATGGCCAACACATGTCCGGCGTCGATCCACTCACGCGTCATCTCCATCTTTCCGACCTGGAGCTGATCGCGTAGACGGTAGAAGTGATCTGGGAACATGAGCCACAACGAGGCACCACCCGCCGCAATGACCAACCTGCGATCGTACTCGGGATGCGCAAGCCACCAGGCGTCCGCTTCAGCGCGCACGTCATTGGGTAGGAAGATCCTCCCTTTGTCGTCGACTTTGGCTGCGCCGTGGTGAAGAACGTTGAACACTGGTCGTGAACCCCGCGCGATCCACTGCATACCACCCAGCTCCACCTAGATCCACCAATTTCCACTTCGTGTCGATCATTCCGACCAGCGTCCTGCGGCAGGGGAGCGCCAGCGAGCACCGAAGGGAGCGGGCTCAGATGCCCGGACCCGGTCCGGAGGACTGAGGAGCACAGCCAGCGACAACGGATCAACGCGCTTGCCCGCCGCTGGCAGTCGGAGACGGGGCGTCGGGCGCGATGATCGAAAGCCGCTCTACGTTACTCATCCCGCACCCGATCCCGATCCCGCTCCCCCACCCGACGCGAGGCACCGATGCCGTTCGACCACGAGAAGCTCGACGTGTACGCGGTCGCCCTCGACTTCCTGGTACTCGCGAACGGCGTCGTCGAGGGGTTGCCGCGAGGCCGCTCCCGCATCGGTGATCAGCTGTCCCGCGCCTCGCTGTCCATCGTGCTGAACATCGCCGAAGGAGCGGGGAAGTACTCGCCCGGCGACAAGCGGCGGTACTACCTGTCCGCACCCGGCTCCGCGACCTAGTCCTCGAACAAGCTGTCAGCTGTCAGCCGTTAGCGGTTAGCTCGAACGAACCGTCCCAATGGACTGCGCGACTGGACGTGGTGTGCGCTTTCAGGTGAGGCGCTCGACTACGCTGCCGCGGCGAATTGTCTAGGTGCCAGGCTAATAGCTAACGGCTAATCGCTAACGGCTGCGCTTGTTTAAGGCCTAGTGCGCCGCCATCCTCGATGTGTGCCGAAGGCTGAGCCTCGTTGACGAGTCGACGCATCGGTCTGGCAAGGAGCAGCTCGACCGAGTCGTCGCAATGCTCGTAGCCCTGGCGCGGAGCTCCAGAATGACCGGTGAGCCAGCGCACCGAACCGGGAGCGGGACCGGGAGCGGGAGCGGGTGCGGGTCGGCCGCGGCTTCTGGGGCTCGCGCCCCCAACGGGTTTGGTTCACACCCGACGCAACCATCGCAACCTCACGGGATAGACTTCCGTATGCGCAGCCGCGCCACGCCTACACGCCAGCCTTCTGCTCAGCGATCCGCTGCCTCGGGTGGGTTGCTCGACAGCAACGAAGCCGCAAGGGGACGATTCGCCATCCTGCAGACGGCGCAGAACGACCTGCTTCGTTTCACTCTGCGTCGCCTGCAGGGCGTCGCCTTGTGGCAAAACGCGGAGCGAGACGCCACGATCAAAGGCGCTTCCCTGCCGTACCGCCAAGCCGTCTTGGCTGGGGCGCAAAAGCCGGACCCGGCCCGATGGGGATTGGTGGCGGCTGCCTGGGAGACGGCCGCATTGGCACTGTGCGCAGGCGACCTCGGCCTGGCAGCCGCCCGAATCGACGAAGCGCTTGAGCTCGAAGAACAAGCCCGTGCCGCCACGTCCGCAGCGGTGTCCACATCGACGCTCCCGATCGCCGTGGACGCGCCCGCTTCCCTCGACAACTTGCGTCCTGGCGACGCCGTAGACGCGATCCCGCGCCCGCCTGCCCTCGACGCCGTCACGGCCATGACCTCCGTTCAGACCGAGGCGCCGGACGTCGCCGCCAAAACGCGCGGGCGTGACCCCTGGTGGACGATCGAGCAAGAAACTGACGATCCGGCCGGCCCATGACGGTCACCGAGGAACTGACTCGCCTCGTCGCATTTCCCTCGATCTCCTCCTCGCCCCTCGACGACCTCGTAGACTACGTCGCGGACCGATGCGATCGCCTAGGCTTCCGCGTGCAGCGTCACCGCGACCCTCACCAGCCAGGCAAGTCGTCGCTGGTCTGCACCGCCGGTCCAACGAATACCGACGGCCTGGTGCTCACCGGACACCTCGACGTCGTGCCCGTACAGGGACAACCCTGGACGTCAGATCCCTTCGAGCTGACACGCAAGGGTACCCGCCTGGTGGGTCGCGGAAGCGCAGACATGAAGGGCTTCGTGGCTGCCTCGTTGGGCGCCCTGGCGCGTATTCCACCGCCGTCGCTACGCCGCGAACTGGTCCTCGTATGGACGCACGACGAAGAGGTGGGCACGCTCGGTAGCGCGCAAATTGTGTCGGCCTTCACCGACAGACCTTGGCCCACGGCCTGTCTTGTCGGCGAACCGACCGATTTTCGCATCCTGCGCATGCACCCAGGACACGCTGTCGTCACCGTCGTCGCGCGAGGCGTCGCCGCGCATAGCAGTCGTCCCGAACTCGGCGACAACGCCATCGAACACGCCGCCGACGCGCTCGCTGCCCTCCGCGCTTTGGGCCGCGCCCTCCTACTGGAGCGCCACGACCTGCCTGGAATGGAACGGCCCTTCGTCGTTCTCAACATTGGTTGCATTCAAGGCGGCGTAGCCGTCAACATCGTACCCGATCGCTGCGAGATCACCGTCGGTGTGCGCCACCTCCCCGGCATGGCGCCGGAACTGCTGGCCGATCGCATTCGACAAGCCGTCGGCCCGGATTTCGACGTTTCCCTCGGACGCACGACGCCGGCGCTGTTGACCGAAGAGGGCACGCCGTTGCAGGGGCATCTTGCGGCGCACGCCCGGGACTCCACGCTGGGCGCGGCGACCTTCGCCACCGACGGAGGCAACCTCGCGGCCCTTGGAACCCGACCGTTGATTTTCGGCCCCGGGTCGATCGACGTGGCCCACCAAGCCGACGAGTGGATCGACGAAGCTGACCTCGTGCATGCCGTGGACGTGATTGAAGACGTCGTTCGGAAACGCTGCGCATGACGCCCGACGTCGCCGTGATCGCCCAGGTTGTCTCTGCTGCGGCTGTGGTCACCGGTCTGGTCTTCGGCACCCTGCAAATTCGCGGCGCCGCACATATGCGCGCCCTGCTCGCCGCCATCGAAATGGTCAGGGCGATGCAGACGCCGGATTTCACGCGGAACATCCGGATCGTGCTTGCCCTGCCAGACGACGCTGACCCCACGCTGGTGCTCGGGGACCCGGAAACCGCGATGGCGCTGCACGGCGTGACTCACACGTTCGAGAGCCTTGGCGTGCTCGTCTACCACCGCGCCGTCCCGCTGCATTTCGTGGACGATTTGCTTGGGGGTTACGCTAGAAGCTGTTGGAGAAAAATCCGGCCGACCGTCGAGTTTCGCAGGACCCAAGTCGGCGTCACCTACGGCGAATGGATGCAATGGCTGGTCGAGCGGCTCAAACAATACCCGACACAGGGCAAGAATCAGGGCGCGTGGAAAGCGCGGCGACGGTGGAGTCCTTGATTCGCCTGGCGCACGGCGTCACGCGCGACTGAACGCCCCTCTTTCACGACTCTTCGCCCGCCAACCCACACGTCGCTCACGTGGCCGGGACCCGCTGAAAAGGCCGCAAACACCAAGGGATGGACGCCGTCCGCCTCCGGTACGTCCAGATCGATCGTAACGAAGTCCGCAGGCGCACCCGGGCAGATGCCCAGCCCATCGCCGCCCAGCGCGCGATCCCCTTCCAACGAGGCGATCGTCAGCAACCACTCCGACAATACGTCGATCCGGCCCGGCGTCGCCAACACGTTGCGCCGGCCGCTCAACGCCCTTGCGTGCAACTCGACGTCGCGGGCCTCGGCCAACAGGTCCACCCGCGCATGGCTGTCTGTGCCCACACAGAGCCGGACGCTGTCACGCCAAGACAGCGGCAAAAACCCGTCGCCGAGGTCCATCTCCGTCGAAGGAATGGCACACAATGCGCCCCCAGCGTCCCGCAGCAGCGCTGCGTCTCCCGGGTCTGGCCAGGTTCCATGGATGATGCAGGTTTTCGGGCCCAACAAGCCCGCGTCGGCCAGCACCCGCAATGGCCCACAGCCTGACTCCGCCCGCACGGCCGCGACCTCCGCAGGCTGCTCGGCCACGTGACAGTGCACAACCCCCCGGAACCCAGAAAACTGCCGGAGCTGCTCCGGAGACACCGCCCGAACGCTGTGCGGTGCCAGCCCCACGCGAAGCCCGGCCGCGCCCAACCTCGACACCGCTTCCAACGTCTCTTCTGGCCCTGAATCCGCAAAACGTAGCTGCCCCGGCGTCAGCGGTCGTCCCGGGCCATCTCGGTAGTAGCCGACGCGAAGGACTACGATCCGCATCCCCACGGTCTCCGCAGCTCGGGCCACGGCCAGCGCCATGGCGTCAGGGTCCGCATACCGGCCCCCTTCCGGCGGGTGCTGCACGTAGTGAAACTCCCCGACGGTCGTGATCCCGGATTCGATCATCTCCACAAAACAAAGGGCCGACAACGCTTCGATGCCATCCGGGTCCAACGTGCTTGCCAACGCGTACATCGGCGTACGCCACGTCCAGAAATCGTCGGTTCCCTCCGCCTTCCACTGGACGGCACCTCGCAAGCCGCGCTGGAACGCGTGGCTATGGACGTTCACAAAGCCAGGGAGCAGCAAACGGCCAGACAGAGGTTCGCCGTGCGTCCCCGGTCCGACGCGCCCGATCGCGCCGTTCGCATCGACGTCCACAGACCAGCCAGACTGCAGCCCCGAAGGCGTCCAAACGAAATCCGGCAGCAGCGTGGGCACCGAGGCCGATAACCGCACGCGTTCCGGGTAGAGTACACTAGACCCGAGGGGCGAACCCCAATGGCCGACACACCGCCCACACTGACCGACCGACTCATGGCCCGCGGCGAAGGCCTGCGCACACAGCAAATGGCCGACGGTGGCGAGGTCTTCCGCGGTGACGACGCTACGCGCGCGCTCAAGGCGTTGGGGGCGCGGGCCATGACCGTGGACGAGAGTATCGTCGTCGGCGACGACTTTGACGCGGCGCGCCCAGAAGATGCCGCATTGTACGCTCACGAACGGCATCATCAAGAACATAGCGGAGGCGCGGCGGACGGCCATGGCGCCCACGAAGCCGAGGAGATCGCGGCCCGCGCCGTAGAGGCGATGGTGTTTCAGCGCGCCACGCACGGGCCCGTCGCCGAGGCCATCGCAGCGCCGTTTTCGCCGGGCGTCAGCGCGCCTCCGCCCCAGCCGCTCGGCGCAGTAGATGCGGCTTTGGCCTCGCTGCTGGCTTCGGGCCGGCCACGGCAAGCCATCGTCAACGAACTCGCCGACTTGGTGCTCGCCGACCTGGAGCGACTCGACGACCAATCCCGCGCCCGAGGAGGACCGTGAGCGAGGGCATCGACGATCTCGTCCGTCGCTTGCGGCGAACCGACCTGCTCCTCCTTCGTGCGGTTCGGAGGCAGCGCGCGCGACCGGCGGTACGCGCCAAGGGGCAGTTCTGGGGTCAGGTCATCACCGACGACGAGGTCGACGGCCTCCTACGGGCGCACGGCGAAATCGATTGGCCTGCCGGGTCCGATGGACTCGACGACGCGTTGATCGCGTCTACCGCCTGGAGAGATGCGGCGGGCGCAAAGATCGGCCGGGTTCGAGAAGCCTTTGAGCTAGACGAAGATGCCATTGACCTGCTCTTGCTCGCCGTCGCACCGGAAATCAGCACCGGGTACGCCCGGATTTTTGCGTACCTCAACGACAACCTCAACCAGGCCTTCCTCACGGTCGACCTGGCGACGCGTGTGCTGCGTCAGGACCGGCGTCAGCGGTTGGCGCTCGCGGCCACCCTGTTGCCTACGGCACCCCTGGTCGCCCGACGACTGCTCAACCTCCATCCTGCCGACGGCGTGGAGCCCCTCGCCTCGCGTCGACTGTATGTGGCACCTCGCTTTGTGCATTGGCTGCTCGGCGAAGCGCTGCCACCCGCCGAGGGCGTGGTGGCAATCCCCACCGACCGCCAACCCTTCGTCCCCGCAGCCGTGGCCAAACGCGTTGAGACGCTGACACCGGGGTTGACCTCTCCGGTCACCGTCGTGGTCTGTGGGGCCAACGGACCCGCACGGGAAGGCGCCGCCATCGCCGCCGCCCGCGCGGTGGGCCGAACCCTGGTCCGTGTGGACCTAGAACGCGCCCGAGGCGTGCTCGCTGCGCCCAACGACCTCGTCCGCGACCTGGTGCTGGACGGCACCCTCCCGCTGTTCACCGCTGTTCCGGACGGCAACGCTGAGCCCAACGTGCGCACCCAGGTCGCCGCTCTTGCCACCGCCCTGTCCTCGTTGCCCTTCCCCGTGTTGATCAGCGTCAGCGAACGCCGGGGCGCCGCCTTGTTGTGTACGCCCGATCGCGCCGACGTCACCCTGCAGGTCGGCCGGTCCACCCTGGTCGAACGCACCGCAGCGTGGACCGAAACATTTCACCGGCGAGGTTGGGACCCCCACCCCGCCGGGGACCTCGCCGAGCGATTCACCGGCGTGTCGGGCACCGGATTCGAGGGCGTGCTCGATCGCGCGTCGGCCGAGTGCGGCACCGGCGAACCCGATCGCAGCGCGTTGTGGGCCGCAGCCAGGGAAACGACCCGTCCTGAAATGGCGGGCCTCGCCCAGCGGATCACCCCCCGCTACGCCTGGGAAGACCTTATTCTCCCAGAGCGGATTCTCGGGCAACTCCACCACCTCGAACGCGCTTTGGCCCAACAAGAGACGGTCATGGAGCGGTGGGGTGGCGAAAAGGTCAGGCCCCGCGGCTACGGGCTCAAGGTGCTGTTCTCCGGCGCTCCAGGAACCGGAAAAACGATGTGCGCCGAGGTCATCGCTGGCTCGCTCGGCCTCGACCTATTCAAGGTGGATTTGTCCTCGGTCGTGAGTCGATGGGTCGGCGAAACGGAAAAAAACCTGCGCGGCATCTTCGACGCGGCGGAGGGCGGTCACGCCGTGGTGTTGTTTGACGAAGCGGACGCCTTGTTCGGCCAACGGGGCGACGTCAAAGAGGCACAAGATCGGTTCGCAAATCAAGAGGTCAGTTACCTGCTGCAACGCCTCGAAACCTTCGAGGGCACGGCCGTTCTGACCACAAATCTCCAGGAGAATATCGACGAGGCTTTTCTTCGGCGGTTCAGCGCAGTCGTCGAGTTTCCAGTCCCCGGACCCATCGAACGACGAATGTTGTGGGAGCGCGCAATCCCAGCCGGCGCACCTCGTGCCGACGACCTGGACCTCGGGGCGCTAGCCAACCGATTCACGCTGGCCGGAGGCTCCATCGTTAACGCCGCGCTCAATGCATGCATTGAGGCGGCGGCGGACGGCCGCCCTGTGGCGATGGAGCACGCCGTCACGGCCGTCGCGCGGGAACTTTACAAGATGGGCAAGCAGGTCAATCGCGTGCACTTCGGCGAGTTCTACGACAAAGTGGCGCCGCTGTTTGGGTAGTTCAGCTTTCAGCGATCTGCGATCAGCTTTCAGGCAGTGAACCTGACCGCTGACCGTGACCGCAAGCGTGGTGACCGAGCGAGTTGAGGGTACGAGTGGAGCCCGCGACACCGCATCAACCTGCTCGGACGCCGCTCTCTAGTCCTTAAACAAGCGCAGCCGTTAGCTATTAGCCGTTAGCTATTAGCCTGGCACCTAGACAATTCGCCGCGGCAGCGTAGTCGAGCGCTTCACCTGAAAGCGCACACCACGTCCAGTCGCGCAGTCCATTGGGACGGTTCGTTCGA
>CAMASI010000075.1 GCA_945861065.1 Klebsiella pneumoniae
ACAATCCACGTCGGCGCAGTCTTTGTGCCCGTCGAAGTCGTCATCGACGCCGTTGTCGCAGTCTTCCGCACAGTTCGGGTCGCCAAAACAATCGCCGTCGGCACAGTCCTTCAGGCCGTCAAAGTCGTCGTCGAGGCCGTTGTTGCAGACCTCCACGCAGTTCGGATCGCCGATGCAATCCGGGTCGGCGCAGTCGATCAGGCCGTCGTAGTCGTCGTCGATGCCATCGTCGCAGTGTTCGATGCAGGCGAAGTCGTCGGCGCAGTCAAAGGCGTCGTCGCAGTCGATGAGGCCGTCCACATCGTTGTCTTCGCCGTCGTCACAATCCTCGATGCACACCGGCTGGCCAACACAATCGGGGTCCGCGCAATCGGTAAAGCTATCGAAGTCGTCATCGAACAGGTTGTCGCAGTCTTCGTCGCAAAGCGGTTCCAGATCACAATCTGGGTGGTCGGCGCAGTCCTCGAAGCCGTCGAAGTCGTTGTCGAGCCCGTCGTCGCAATCTTCGGGCGACGGCGTGATGAGAAAGGTGTACTCGTTTTGGTAGAACTCGACGATGTCGTCGGTGCCGTCTGCGTCGCCATCCGTGCCGTTGTAGTCGATGGGTTGCAGGCCATGCAGGATCGCGCGGCTGCTGTTGACGAGTGCGAGTGCGCCCGAGCCCACCGCGGAGTCGAAACAGTCCGTGATGGTGCCAAGGCCGGTGAGGGTGAGCTGATCGCCGTTGTCGATAATGAGGTCCGGCGTCTTGAACTTCATCGGATTGGGCAGGCTGGTGATGCCCGCATGGAAGTCGATGGGGCTCGCCGTACACTTATGGATGTTGCGCTGGGTGAAGAATTCGACGGTTGTGACGCCGAATTTCGACTTGAGCGTGACCTCCCCGTCGAGATTCCAGTAGGCGAAGATCAAGGGCTCGGCTTTGGCGATCCGGTCTTGGGTACGGGTATTCACGCCGGCGGGAAGGAAGTTGTAGCCGGAATCCACGACGACGAGGTCCCATCCGCCAGCGTCGTACTTGGAGTTGAACGTGCTTTCGACGTTGGTTCCTGTGGCTAGCCACCCGAGTTTGGTAGCGGCCTGCACCGGCGGAATGTCCGGAGCAACGTACTGATCGTAGAAGATCAGGACGGTTTGGGCGTGGGCCTCTGAGGCCAGACCCAAGAAGGGAAGAATGAGTGCGAGGTGTTTGCGCATGGGCGCTCCGGGGGGCCATTCTACAGGCAAGTCAGCCGAATGGATAGGCCATGGGCTTCGAATTGCCACGCCGTAGACTGTTCCTTGGCGACTTACGGATTGCCGAGCGTGGCAGCGAGCCGCGTCGCGTCCAGCCGGCCTAGCTCTCGGGGTTCCAACTTGTGCAGGCCTCCGCCGTAAACGCGACCCTGGCCGAGCAATTCGGCGGGATCCGTGTCGCGCAGAAAGTCGACGATGAGCCGGGCTGCTTGCGGATCCTCGGCAAGGAGGAGCGCCAGTTTGGGTCTGGGGATCAGGAGCAGGTACACGTTCGTGGCGGTTGCGTCGGACTGGTTCCACAAGAAGCGGAACGGAGGATGTCCAGGTCGGCCGCGGCCCATATACGTCGTGAGAACCGGCGCGAGGGCACGCCGTTCTTGCGAATACCAGGGTCGCCGGCGGCTGGTGAGGTAACGTTGCCGGGTCTGTTGGCCTGCTTCGGACTCCAGGTACGCCCGGAGTTCTGGGTGGCAGTCCCGGACCTCGTCTTCCGAAACGTCGCAATCGAGCAGCGCAAGGGGTTCTGCGGTGTCCGGATAGCCGTCGGGCCTTCGTCCGATCACGTCTGCTTTCAGCTGTCTCGACGACGGAAGCACGGGGCGGAGGAACTTCTCGGGGATTCCGAGCCGCAAGAACTCAGCGTGCGTGCGAACGAAAAACGCGTTGCCGCCCGTGGCGATTCCTCGCTTCACAAACACAAGGTCGCCAAGTGTGACGGCGGGCGGGCCACGGTGGTGGGGCCGTTGTGGATTCGCGGGGCTGAAATGGGGGCGCCATTTGGGCGCGAAACGAAGCACGGAGAGCGGCACGGTCTGTGTTGTCGCAGGCGCTTGCAGGGCACCAACGGTGAGCTCACAGGTGGCGTCTGCGTTGGGTTGGCCTTTCCGAAAGAAGAGGACGGAGGAGGAGACAAGGGCGTCGGCGAACTGCGCGTCTTCAGCGTCGAAACAATGCACGCGGAGCAGATGCACCTTGCTGCACAGGTATTCTTTGAGAGCCACGCCGTAGTTCACGTCCATCCATTCGGTTGGCACCAGCCACGCGCCGATTGCGCCGTCGCACATCCAATCGTGCGCTAGGAGTAGGAAGTGGACGTAGAGGCCCGCCAAGCCGCTGACCTTGCTGCCAACGATGCGCTCGGATTGTTGTTGAAGGGCGGCTTTGTGGAAACGTTCAAGGTGATGGTGGCGGACGTAGGGCGGATTGGCGAGAATCAACGTGGCCAGGTCCCCCTCCCGCTGTGGTGGCGTGGCCGTCGTGAAGTCGCAGGCCGTGACGACGAGCCCGGACTCGGACCACAATGCACGGGCAGCGTCGACGAACCGTGGATCGATTTCGAATCCGGTCGCAGTTTCGAACCGCACGGTAGGGCAATTTGAGACCAGGGCTGAGTAGAACGCGCCGGTACCGATCGACGGCTCCAGGAACCGAACGGTGTGGTTGCCTAGGTAAGCGAGCGCCAGTCGTGCGATGCATGCAGCGAGGTCCGGCGGTGTGGCAAACTGGCCGAGTTTGTTGCGGTCGGCGGCGGATCGATCGGCGTCGAGGTCAGCTTGAGCCCGCTGGCGGCGCATTTCCAGTTGGATCGTGGCTCTCCGTTAGCGGGTTGTTTCGGCGGATGATGTCGCGGTTTGGGGATTTTCGCGCCCTGACATCCGTGGTCTAATCAGTGAATGACCCGGGTAGAACTAGCACTTTGGGTCCATTGCCATCGTTGGCACGTTTGGTGCGTCTACGACACCACCGGCCATGCTGGTTGCAGGCCAAACTCCCTACCCGCGGTGATCCAATGAACTCAAAATACGCCATCTTCGTACTCCTGCCCCTCTCGGCCGGCTGTGACTTGCTGCCGGAGCACTGGTTCGCCTACGACGACGCGGAGCTGGAGATCGTTGTCGACGACCTGGCGATCATCGACGCGGTTGTGTTCACCAGCCCGGAAGCTTGGCCCAAGAAGCAGTATAGCGACGCGTTGCGCGTCGGTATGACCGACGCTCACGTCGAGGTCACCTTCCTCGGCGAGGTAGTCGACGGCGCGCTCGTCGACGGAGTGCGTGACCTCAACGTCTACGACAGCGAGAACGTTGGGGTGCTCGACGCCTGGCGCGACTGTGTGCCCGACGAGGCCTGCGAGCGCACTTTTCGTTTCGGAGTCGCCTGTCGGGTGTTGGACGAGGGCTGCCAGGGCTTGTTCTCAGGCGACGCGTTCCTGTCGACCCAAGGTCTCAGCCCCGAAGACGACCGCGGTGGCTGGCTCGAACTCCAGCTCGTCCAGCTCGACGCCCCGCAAGAAGGGAGCGAGGACGGTCAGTAGCCGCCTTCTACCGTGTGGCGGCTGGGTCGAAATGGGGGTTTTGCAGCAGGCCCAGCACGTTGCCGAAGGGGTCCCGCACACTCGAGAACTGGATGTCGCCGCCCACGTTGTGGGGAGCCTCGACCTCCACCGCGCCCAATGACAAGAACCACGCGTGGGCCGCGTGAATGTCCGCGACCCCCCACGCCACGCCGCCGACGTTGATGGGCGCGTCGGGGACCAGCCCCAGCTCGTACCCGCCAACGGCGAACCCGACGTAGAATGGTTGGTCAAAATAGGGAGGGAAACCCAGGGCGCGGGCATACCAGTCGCGCGTCGCCGGGAGGTCAGCCGCGGCGTAGAACGCGGTGCGAAGGCCCAGGAGCGGTTGCATGGGGGTCCCTAAGCCCGCGGGCGGCCTGCTGTGAGCATCGTCGCGAACTCCCCGCTGGCGACGAGCTTCTGCAGGTCGGTCGCCCCACCAACGAGCTGTCCGTAGACAAAGACCATCGGGTAGGTGGGCCAGCCGGCCCAAAGTTTGATCGCCAGGCGCTTGCGCCAGCCCACCGCGTAGTTGCCATAGCCCAGGTAGGTGTGCGAAACGCCAGCGGCGGTGAGTGCGTTGCGGGCCCTTCCCACGGAGGGGTTCCATCCCATCCCGATGACGACCAAGGCGTCGGACGCCACGGCGGCGGCGACCTCGGCGACCGTGGAAGCGTATTTGCTCGCACGCAGAAGCTGCGCGGCGGGATGGATGGGCGGGGAGGGGGGTAGCGACATCTTCGCCGCTATCCTGGGCTTAAGGGGGACGCTCGCATCGGCGCAATCGCCCGCGCTCTCACGTTGCCGTCTCCGCCGCCGTCCCCTCCCTCCGATACAATCGCCAATCCTCCTCCACCGTGGCCGCCCCCTTCCTCCGAACCTCCACAAAGCCCGCTTTCAGCACAGTCGTTTCTTGCTGTGGGCACAGGTAGATCACATCGACAGCGCGGTCCCGGATTCCTTCAAGGGCGGCTTCGAGCACGTCCGCACCAAACGGGTTGTACAGGTACACGAGCAGCGGGCCGTCAGGAAATTTGAACTTCGCGGCGTTTGCCCGGAACACCTCGATGGGTGCCAGCCGCCCGGGGCCGCTGTCCACTCGGGCGTTTGTGGTGGCAATTTGCGCGAGTTTCCGGATGTGTTCGATGCCGACGACGCGCACAAAGGGCTTGCGCGCAGCGACGAGCAACGCCCTCCCCTTTCCACACCCGAGATCGCAAAACGTGGTGGTGGTGGGATCGCCGTCCCAGGCGTCGAGGACCTCGTGAATCAGCGACACCGCAGTGGGCTCGTAGTCCAACGTCCAGTTGGCCGTGTCCGTGCCGTGAAGCGCATCGAACGCGAGGCACTCGGGCCGACGCTCGGCCGCCCATCGCCACCGCACGTAGGCGAGGGTTTCGGCCAGCACGACCCACGGCCACGTCACGGTTGGTGGACCTGCCGCGCCCAGGGGTGAAGGTCGAGCACTGCGCGCTCCATCGGTGCGAGTTGGTTCGCCATCGCGATCATCGATTCCCGGGCGCGCTCGCGCCAAGGCGTGGGGTCAGCGCCCGTTCGTGCGGAGTGACGGGCTCCGGACAGGGCGTACTCGATACGAACCGGCAAACAGGGTTGTGTGTCCATCCACGTCCGAACGGGCGCAAACAACAGGTCCGCGCTGATCTGATCACCAAGGACACGAGCGCGCGACACGACGGCGGACACGAGCTCGGGGATGTCGCCGACCTCGGCGAGGCGTTCGACGGCGGCATGTAAGGCCTCGCGGGCGGCAGCCGACTCCCCCGAAGCCCAGGCCGCCTCCGCCCAAGTGGCACGCGCCCCCTCTGCCAACCCGGTCAAATGCGTGGCGCTGGCCCGGTCCACAACCTTTTTCAACACCCCTGCCGCGTCCCGGTGTTGCCCGCTGGCCACGAGAATCTCACCGCGAATGCGGTCCGCTTCCAGACGCAGCTCCATGTACTCGCCGGGCCGAACCAACGCGTCGAGTTCGTCCACCCATTCTTGTGCGCGGCCGAGCCGACACAAAGCGACCTCACACCGTGCCAGACCGATCAGCCATCGGACGGACCACGACGGCACCTCGGCGGCACGAACGGCGCTAAAGTCCGCGGCGAGAAGCTCGATCGCGTCGGAGACACGCCCCTGTAGGCGCAAGGCGTCGGCGCGGACGGGAACAGCGTCGGCAATTCCCACCAAGTCACCCGCCGGCGCCAACACGGACAAAGCAAGGCGCGCCGTCCGATCCGCTTCCGCCAAACGACCCTGCGACAATTCCCACGCAGCCACCGCGGCATCGACCTGCGCCTTCAGACGCGGAAGGTCGGACCCTGCAGCCCGTCGGCGGGCACGTCCGAGCCAGGTGGCCGCTTGGTCCAACGCCCCCAACACACGCTCGCACCCAGCGTACTGCACGCTAATGGCCACGCTGAGGTCCGCAGGCCCGTCGGGTTCCACCAACGCCCATGCCTGGTCGAGGTGTTTGCGGGTGCTTGGAAAGTGGCCGATGGCTCGTTGGACCCAGGCCCGGACGAGGTGAAGCTCCGTTTGAAACACGTCGGACATGCCCACGGCGTGTTGGGTGGTTTCCGCCAAAGCCCGCCCGGTGCGCGGATCGGCTGGTCGGGCCAACACACCGCAGGTGGCACGGAGCAGGTGGATCGCGGCGACGTCGGCGGGAGCCACTTCTCCGGGGAGCGCGCGGGCAACCTCGTCAAGGACCGACAAGGCGGTGACGGGTCGATAGCGCGACAGGTGCGCCAATCCCCATTCCCGCGCGCGCGCGACAGCCTCGGGGAGTCGCCCGACGGCGAGCAGGATTCCTGCCTGGCGAGCGAACGCCGGTTCTTTGGCGATCCGTGGGGCAAGCGCGCGTACGAGAACGCCAATGCGGCGGGGGGGGACGAGTTGTAGGACGACAGCGTCGCCGAGGGGCAGCGTCCAAATCACGACGCGAAGGCCGTGTTGATCGGTGACGCGGACCCAGCCCGCGTCGGCGAGGGCGTCTACGTCTACGGAGAGCTCGGCTTCTGTGCGTGACAACGCCACGGCGAGGGTCGAGGTGGGCGTCTCCCCGCCCGCGACCGCCAGCGCTTCGAGCACGCGCCGTCGTGTCGCTGCGAGCGCTCCGAAGCGCTCCACGACCCGCTCCTCTGCGGCACGGGGCATGTCCAACCGAAGGCTGTCGGCTTGGCTCCACGCAATTCGCGACGGGTCGCCACCCCGTTCCCGCAGGGCACCGGAGGCCACCAACCCACGCACGATCTCTTCGATCCACACAGGGAGACCGCCTGAGGCCACCGCGATGGCGCGGGCGACGTCGCGAGGCGGTGCGCGACGCCGCAAAATGGCGCCAACGAGTTCGCCGACGTCCGGGACGCTCAGGGGTCCGAGCCGGATTCGCACCGCGTCCTGAAGCTGCCGGCGAACGGGTCCGCCTTGCAGGTCGGCCTCCACGTCTGTGGTGGCCACGATGAGTAAGGGAAAACCAGCGTCTGCCGCCGCTTCACGCAACAGCGACAGCGCCCGGATGGCGCTTTCCCTGGGGAGGTGGATGGCCGAAACGAAGAAAACGAGGGGTCCTCCGCTGTGGGACGCCATGAGCGCCGTCACCGCGGCACGAATCGCAGACCGATCGGGCTCATCGTTCGCGGTCGGCGGGATCATCGCTGCCGCCTGCAAGGCTCGGAGAACCGGATCGGGCCCGTCGTCTTGCCGGCGGCACAACCAGGAGGTGCTGAGCCAGCCACGCTGTGCCACGGCGGCAACCGCTGCGGACATGAGCCTGCGACGACCGCTGCCTTCGTGTCCCACGATCAGAGCCAGCGATCCAGGTGTGTCGCTGGCGTCGAGGAAACCGAGCAGGGCGGCTTCCTCGACTTCGCGACCGACGAGCCGGTCCGGCGCACCGACCCAACGGGTCGTCTCATGCGCGTCCCAACCCCGTCCGGCGATTTCATCGATCAGGTCGGCAACGACTTGGCCGCTTCGTGGGCGGTCCGCGGGTCTTTTTTCGAGGAGCTGATTGACCAACTCCTCGACCCGTTCCGGGAGCGCCGGGACGATGTCGCGAAGCGGGATGGGCCGTTCTTTGATGTGACGACGTGCCAGGGCACGTGGATCCTCATCTTCGAAGACGCGGCGTCCGCTGAGCAACCGGTACAACAAGACGCCGAAGCTGTACAAGTCCGTCAATGCGTCTACGCGTTGGCCCTGGATCTGCTCGGGTGCGGCGTAGGCGTAGGTTCCTACGAACTCCCGGTCGCTCGTGATGACCTGCCGAGCGTGGCTGAGCGCTGCCGTCCCGAAATCGATCAGCTTGACCCGACCGTCGGGCAGCATGAGAACATTTGCGGACTTCAAATCGCGGTGCACGATGCCCCGCCGATGTACGTAGTCAAGCGCCAGCGCCAGATCCCGGGCGACGCGGAGGACCTCGAAGGTGCGCCGGTCCGTGCCGGGTCGGCCCAACGACTTCGCGTAGGCCTGCACCACAGTTCCTGCGACAAGCTCGAGGGTCATCCACGGCGCGTTTTCGTACACTCCCCACGTGTAGACTCGCACCACATTGGGGTGGTTGAGCCGGACCATGGCTTCGTATTCTCGAGCGAATCGCGGCACGGCTGTGGCGGCCGCCATCAGCAGCTTCAACGCCAGGTGTTCCCCGGTAGCGGGGTCTTCGACCTCGTAGACTTCGGCCATCCCGCCTTGCGCCACAGGGCGGACGACCCGGTAGGGCCCGATGACCCGAGGGGGTCGGAAGATCACCGAAGCGCCAGCCGGAGCCGACGCGCGATGGGGTGGACGCGAAGGGCGGCGCGGTCCGTTTCATCCAGCCGCTCGGCAATTTTCTGGAGGAGTCGCAGCGCATCCTGGGCGGCGACCCTGGCCGAACGAGCGTCGTTTCGCGCTGCCGCGCGTTCACAGACAGCCAAGCGGTATTCGAGCAAGACCATTGGTGGCGGATGTTGGTCGATCAGCTTCTGGATGGGGCGAAAGACGACGGTGGGGTCGGCGTCGCTGCCGCCGACGCGAACGGAGGCCGCGCAGGCGTCGGCGAGGGCGGCGAGGTCGCCCGTCGATAGCAGGCCGAGCACCGCGGATTGAAACAGGTCTCGTGCCGCTTCCCTGTCTCCGAGGTTCCACAAGGCTTCGGCCTGTTGCGACCGTGCGACGTCGGCCAGAACGACCAACTCGGCGGCACGGGCCTTCTGTTGCACCTGGTCGAGACGCCACACGGCGTCGCGGTCTTGGCCACTCGCGACGAGGATACTTCCCGCCACCAATTCGGACTCCAGGCGCACGTCGAGGTGCTGACCTTTTTCGAGTGCCGCGGACACTTCGTCCATGCAGTTCTGCGCCCGGCCAAGGCGACCGAGGTCGATCTCGCATTTCGCTGACACGAGCAGCAGGCGTACATACGCGACGACATGTTCGGACTGGCTTGCGCGCGGAAGGTGGTTCGCGATGGCTTTGAAAGCCTCGCTGAAACGTGCAGCCCGGCGCATCGCGTCGGCCCACACCGTCAGGGCAGTCAGCGTCAAGGCGTCATCGTCTAGGTTCTCCGCGACGCTGAGCACGGCACGCGCGACCTCGGCGGCTTCGTCCAACCGTGCGCGGGACACGTCAATTGCGGCGAGCGCGATGTCGGCCCTTCCTACGGCCGTCGCGTCGTTGATCGCGGTGCCTTCGGTCCTGGCACGCCGATACCACTGTTCTGCGTTGCCGACCTCGCCCAGGCGTTGGTGGCCGCGCCCATTTTCCATGGCAATTCGTGCCCGCAGTTCGTGGTTTCCGTCCAGGCCGTCGACCCGTGTCCAGGCCTCTTTCACGAGTTTGCGGTGGTTTTTGAAGTGGCCAATGCCTGCGTGCAGCTGCGCCCAGGCAAGGTCGAGTTGCGCCCGCAATGGTGGGTCATCGGTGCTGACGGTGTCTCGGGCGCGGACCAGCGCGCGCGCGGACGCCGGTGCCGACGGGTTCACGGCCGCGAGGCTCCCAGCCAGCAGGGTCCACGCGTGGCCGCGCCTCGGGTCGTCCGTCGGCACCCCCGGCAACGCCAATTCCAGCGCTTCTGCTGCGCCTCGCCACGCGCTTCGGTGAAGGGCGTGTTCGGCGACGGCGACAGCGGCAGTCAGGGCCTCGGTCGGTCGGGCCGCTTCCGCAAACCAACGCACGATGCCGCTCCCGGGCACGGCAGCTTGTGACATCGCGGTGCTCGCGGCGTTGTAGGCCGCATGACGGCGGGCGGTGATGGATCCGCGGATGAGCTGACCCAAAGACGCATGTTTGAGCTCAAAGGCGACGCCTGTCCGCACGACGCTGCCACGCCTGACTGCGTTGTCCACGACGATCTCGGTGGCGTTCTCGGGCCAACCCAAGGCGGCCGCGACCACCGAAAGCGACGCGGGCTCCCGCAGGCGCGTGAGGCACTCCAGAAGGCGTCGTTCGGGCATGGACAGCCGATCGAGCAGCGGCATGTCGAGTTCGATGGAGCGAGCCGGGATGGGAACGTCCACCGTGGCATCCGCCCACGCGACAAAATCACCCTCGGCCTCGACGGCACCGCGGGAAACCAGCTCCTCGACGGCGGCTTCCACCAGCGTTGGCCTGCCCCCGGTTGCCGCATGCAATGCGCGTGCGATTCGTGCGGTCGGGGCCTTCCGGCCCAACATCGTCCCAACGGCGACGGCCACGTCTCGCGGGCTGAGCACGCGCAACGGGATCGAACTGCCCGTCTCCAGGTTTCGCAACTCCGTGAGTTCGGCCGCCGTCCGTTCGAGCAACACGATGAGTCCACACTCGGCGCCCCGGCTGGCCAACGCCGCCGACAATCGAGCCAGCACCCGATGGGCATCCAGCCCCGCGCGCTCAATGCCACACAGCACGATCGCCACTTTGTTGCTGGCCACCGCTTCGGTGATCACGTCCGCAATCGCTTCCGCGAGTTGGGCACGCTCGGGGTCGGCGACCAACACTTCCGGTGCCGTTGCCGCCCGGAGGCGCTCAGTCAGGCCGTCTTCGTTGGCCTCACTCAACGAGTTGGCGACGACCGAAGCGAGGTCGAGCAGCGTCGCCATGCCGTCGTGACCCTCAAACGTCACGCCCCAGGCTTGGCGGCCGCGATCGGCGGCGTCCGCCACGAGGGCGGCGCCTAGGCGGCTGGCTTCGCATGCGTCTGCGCCTTCGACCCAGACCAGCGCACCCGGGCCTTCGGCCTCCAACGCTCGCCAGATGGCGGCCCGCTCCGTGGCTCGGCTGACGCCTTCCGGGACGTGCACAGCGATCCGGCTGCGCATGGTGAGACGGGTATTGGCTGCCCGTTCGAGCGCTCGCACCACGCTCGCAGCGGATTGTGGGCGATCCTCTGGGTTTTTGGCCAGGAGTCGATCCACCACACCGACGAGTTCTGCGGAAGCGCCGAGCACGAGTTCGGAAATGGGCTTGGCTTCGTGGTGCAGGACCTTGTAGGCCAAGCGTTTTGGGTCGTCGTCGTCGAAAGGGCGTTTGCCGGAAAGCAACCGGTACAGAAGCACGCCCATTGCGTACAGGTCGGTCCGTCGGTCGACGGGATCCCCGCGGATCTGCTCGGGCGCCGCGTAGCCAAACGTACCGACGAATTCGTCGTCGAGCGTGATGCGCTCCAACGCGTCTACGACGTAGGCGGTGCCGAAGTCGATGACCTTGACCCGTTCGTCCGGGAGCACGAGTACGTTGGCGCTCTTGATGTCCCGATGAATCAGCCCGCGGTCGTGGATGTAGCCGAGCGCAAGCGCAAGATGCCAACCGATACGAATCACTTCTTCGATTCGCCCCGGATGGGAGGGCGGTCCGTAGCGTTTGACGTGGTTCTGGGCCGGAGTTCCGCGGACCAACTCCATGGTCATCCACGGGTGGCCTTGGTGATTTCCGTAATGCAGGACGCGAACGATTCCGGGGTGATTGAGGCGCGTCATGGCCTCGTATTCTCGGTCAAACCTCCGAAGTGCGGGCTCTACCTGAACGAGGAGTTTGAGCGCGTATCGCTCGCCCGTGACGGGATCTTCGACCTCGTACACTTCTGCCATGCCGCCCGCCGCAATGGGGCGGATGACCTGGAATGGCCCAATACTTTCTGGGGTTGGCGGCAACTCGCGCATCCTAGCCCGGCGCGAGGCCACTCAAGCGGGTAGAGAAACAACAGACCGTTTCGGAGGTGTCATGTCTGGCGTTGTACCTGGACTCGTGCTGTTTGCTACGGCGTGTACGGGCCCCGACATCACGGTCGGCGACAGGGGCAACCTTGCGCCGGTTGTCACGGTACTTTCTCCGGACGACGGGGCTTCGTTCACGGAGCTCGAAGCGATCGATTTTGTCGGTACGGTCGCAGACAGCAATGGCCTCTCCGACATCGCGAGTGTGGTGTGGACGAGCGATGTGGACGGTGAGTTGGGGGTAGTGGTCGCCGATGACGCGGGAATCGTGCGGCTCGCCACCACGTTGTCCCCGGGCACCCACGCGGTGGCGTTGACGGCCACTGATTTCGACGGCGTTTCCGGCGAAGTCAGCATTGCGCTGAACGTGGGTTCGGCCCCGAGCGCGCCGCTCGCGGAGATCCTCAACCCCGACGATGACGACACGTTTCTGGTGGGCGTGCCCATCACTTTTGTGGGGGGCGCAGTGGACCCCAACCAGGCGCCGGAAACGCTGGTCGTGACTTGGACGGCCGAACCGACGGCGGGCGGTCCGGTGTTGCAGCTATTTTTTGGAAACCCTGGGCTCGGCGGCTCCACGTCGGTGACCTGGATTGACGCACCTGTCGGTGAACACCGCATCATTCTGATGGTGACCGACGACGGCGGGAACTCGGCCGAGGACGCCGTCATCGTCAGCGTTCTGGACCCCAACGCCACCGACGATGACGGGGACGGCTGGTCGGAAAATGCGTTGGATTGTGACGATACTGACCCGTCCATCTCGCCGGGTGTCGCCGAGCTGTGCAACGGAATCGACGATGACTGTTCCGGCCTCGTAGACGACAAAGACCTCGACGCCGACGTCCATGTGGACGAGGATTGTGTGCTGTACATCGGCGCGTGGCCGATCGACGATTGCGATGACGACGTGTCCACGACGCATCCTGGGGCCGCGGAGTTGCCCAACGACGTCGATGACGACTGTGACGGAGTCGTAGACGAAGAGACGGATCGGTGGGACGACGACGGGGACTGCGCCTGCGAAGGCGTCGGTCCGTGCGCGGGGAGCGTGGTCGTGTGCGTGGACATCGTGCCGTTGGACTGCGACGACAGCACCGACCTGCTTTCACCCCAAGACGTTGATGGCGACGGCGCCAGCACCTGCGCCGCGGACTGCGACGACGACAACGCCTTCGCGCATCCTTTCGACTTCGATCTGGATGGTCTGAGTCCCTGTGAGGGTGATTGTGACGACACCGCCCCCGAGGTGGGCGTGGGCGCTTCCGAGGTCACCGCAGACGGTGTGGACCAGAATTGCGATGGCGTGGACGTCTGTTTTCGCGACACAGACCTGGATGGTTATGGTTCAATCGTCACGTTGGATGGGGACGACCTGGACTGCGGCAATACGCCGGGTGAATCTCCGTCTTCTGACGATTGTAATGACGTAGACGGGTCACGGTACCCGGGGGCAGAGGAGGTCGTCGGCGACGGCGTGGACCAAGATTGCGACGACGCCGAAATTTGTTTTGTGGACCTCGACGGCGATCGGTGGGGAAGCGACGACGAGACGCCTCCGGGTGACCTTGATTGTACCGATCCGGGCGAGGCCTCTGCCAACGGTGACTGTGACGACACCGATGAGGACCGCTTTCCTGGCGCGGTAGAGGTGGTGGGCGACGGCTTCGACCAGGACTGCGACAACGTAGACGACTGCTACGTGGACCTAGACCATGATGGTGTTGGCGGCGCTGTGGTCAGCGGCGGCGTCGTGGACCTTTTGTGTGAGGAGGTGCTCGGCCTGTCGGACCACACGGGAGACTGCGCTGATGCCGACGCCTCACGGTCCCCGGAAGCGTTGGAGGTGGTGGGTGACGGTGTGGACCAGGATTGTGACAACCTCGACGCTTGTTATCAGGACCTTGATCTGGACGGGTTCGGCACGCCAATCGTCGTGGACGCCGTGGACCTCGATTGCCTCGACGCGGGTCGAAGCGACGTGTCGAACGATTGCGACGATACCGACGGGGCCGTGTCGCCAGGGGCCTCGGAAGTCGTCGCGGACGGGTCGGACCAGGACTGCGACGGGGTGGATCAATGCTGGTTCGATAACGACAGTGACGGTTGGGGGTCGGGCGCGACCGTCCACGGGGTGGATTTGTCCTGCGAGGGGTTCCGCGAATCACGGGTCACCGGAGATTGTGACGACCTGGACCCAGATCTCAACCTCGACGATGGAGACGGGGACGGTTGGTCCACCTGCACGGGCGACTGCGACGACGACGACGTGCTCGCCTCGCCTGAGGACGGTGACGGGGATGGGCTGAGCGGTTGCGATGGGGATTGCGACGACAGTGATGCGACCGTGTCACCTTCGGCGGCCGATCTTCCGGATGCTGCGTTTCAAGATGACAATTGTGACGGAATCGACGGTGACGTCGTGTCGAGCCTGTTCGTAGCGCCGTTTGGCGTAGACGTGGGTGATTGCACGTTCGCGCTACCCTGCGGGACCTTGAACTACGCGGCCGACCGCGCAGATGCGATTGGTTTGGTGGACCTGTTGGTGATGTCTGGGACCTACGTCGGCGTGCTGGACCTCGATGGCCAAGAAGCATGGTTGTGGGGCGGCTATGACCTCAATTGGTCGCGGGCGGATCGGGCGACACCCGGTCACCTCGTTGTCCTTGCGGGCGGCACGTCGGTGGACTTCCAGTCGATGGTCATCCGCGCTCGAAACGCCGTGTTGGGCGTGGCGGACGTACAACTCGACAGCCCAGATGCCGTCGCGCTCGCGCTGGTGTCGGGCAAGGCGTCGTACGGGATTCATGCGGCCGACAGTACCGTCACCGTGACGCGCTCCGAGATCGTTCAGGGCAACGGCTTTTCGGGTGTTGCGGGCGGAGCGGGTGCGGCGGCGGCTGGAGCCCCGGCGGCCTCTGGCGGCGGCGGCACGGCGGCAGACCAGTTCTTCGATACGTGCGATACGAGCACGGTCTCGGGCGGCGGCGGCGGCACCAACGCGGCCTGCGCGGGCACGGACGCCGGCGGCGGCGGCGCCAGCGGCGCGATGGACACCTCCTGTGGGTTGTTCGGCTTGTGCTCCAACTGTTCGGCGACGGCGGGAAGTGCTGGGTCGAACGCAAGCACCTTTCTCGGAGGTGTGTACGGTGATGGCGGCAATGGCGGCGGGACCTGTACCGCCGGGGTGGATGGGTTGGACGGTCGGGTCACCAACGGGTCGTCCGGAGCCAAGGGCGCTGTGGGAGGCGTGTTGTCGGGCGACTACTGGCTTGGGAAGACCGGCTCCGCAGGTGGAACGGGCGAACACGGTGGTGGCGGCGGCGGTGGCGGCGGTTCCGGCGGCTGCGACAACGGGCTCGATACGGACACGCGCGGCGCAGGCGGCGGCGGAGGCGCTGCGGGTGGTTGTCGCGGAACGGCGGGCAGCGGCGGGGGTGCCGGCGGCGGCTCGTTCGGCGTGTTCGCGCTCCGGTCGGACGTGGACGTTCGAAGCGTAGCGTTCCTGCGCGGTTCGGGCGGTTCGGGTGGCGGCGGTGGTTCGGGTGGCGACGGCCAACCCGGTGGCACTGGAGGTTCCGGCGGCGCAGCGGACTCGGGCACCGGACCTGGCGGGCGTGGCGGCGACGGCGGCCACGGAGGCCATGGCGGCGGCGGCGGCGGCGGTTCTGGGGGATCGTCTTTTGGGCTGTACTCGTCTGATTCTAGCGTCGTGCAGGTGAGCAACACGTTCACAGGCGGCGCGGGTGGGCTCGGCGGCGTTGGTGGTGCGTCCGACGGCAACGACGGGACCTCTGGAGATGGCGGCGCGTTGGGGGGTGTCGGAACCTGCGCGAGCCCTGCAGGCTGTTAGTCGGCGACCCCGAATGGATGGGTCATGGCAGCGTTGGTAACTGGGGCAGGCGGAGAGATTGGGCATGCCCTCATCGAGCACCTGTCGGAGGCCGGATCGGAAGTGGTCGCCATCGATTTGCGGCCGTTGGACCCGCAAATTGCGCGACGGTGTGCCCGGTCCCTCGTGGGGGACATCACGGACGCGGGCGCGATTTCCGCGTTGGCCGAATCGGCCGAATTTGACGCGGTCTACCACCTGGCGGCATTGCTCTCTACGGCTTCGGAGCGGGATCCGGCGCGCGCACAGGCCGTCAACGTCGGTGGCACGATTCACTTGCTCGAGCTCGCCGTCTCCAGTTCCCGAAGGTTGGGGCGGGCGGTACGCTTCTTCTTCCCGTCGAGCATCGCCGTGTTCGGGATGCCAGACGTGGCGACCAAGGCCGCCGCCGGGCGGGTCACGGAAGGGCAATTCCTCGACCCCATCACCGTGTATGGTGTCAACAAACTGTCCTGTGAACAACTGGGTCGGTACTGGTCGCGGAACTATCGGCTGCTCGATGCCGAACGCGCGCCGGGGGTGGATTTCCGTGGCCTGCGTTTCCCGGGTTTGGTGAGCGCGTTCACCGTTCCGTCCGGTGGTACCTCCGACTATGGGCCTGAGATGGTGCACAGCGCGGCGCGCGGCGAACCCTACGCGTGTTTTGTTCGGCCCGACACGGCAATCCCCTTTATGGCGATGCCGGACGCCATCTCAGCAATCACGGCGTTGATGGCCGCGGAACGCGGGAAGTTGCGGCGGGAAGTGTACAATATTGGCGCCTTCGCGCCGTCTGCCCAGGATTTCGCCGACCTGGTGAAGGCCGACTTCCCATCCAGTCGGATTTCGTTCGACATTCACCCCCTGCGGCAACGAATCGTCGACTCCTGGCCGATCGACGTCAACGACGACGAAGCACGGGCGGACTGGGGCTTTCAGCCCACATTCACCCTGGAAAGCATGTGGCACGAGTATCTGATGCCAATGGTGCGTCAGCGTTATTTACTTGCCTAATGGCCGGCGGCGAGCACGGCGGCCTGCCACGCGACTTCCAGGTCGTGGAACTGCTGTCGAAGCTCGGCAATTCGAGCCAACAGGCCGTCGGCCCAATCGCTGAGTTCGGCGCGTGCAACGACGAGCTGGTCGTGAACGGCCAGGGCACGGCGCGCGTCAGGGTCGCTCAACACGCCGATGTCCGCGGACGCAAGCGACCACAAGACGGAGAAGAAGTTCTCGACGCCGTCTTCGGCCACCTCGTAGGGCGTAGTCGCGGTCAACCTGGATCCGACCTGCGGTGCCGTCCACGGAATCCCGGCCGCCGCCGACGTCGATTCGAGGTCGGCCAGGCGGACCCTCAAGTCTGCCAAAGGGGCGGCAGCCTGGCGGGAGCGCCACCACGTGCGCACGTCGGTGAGTGAGGTGGGATCGACGTTGTCGAGTTGGTGGAGCAGGGAGATCTCTCCGACCTCCCGTTCGAGCAGCCCGAGCGCCGCGATGGCGGCGTGGGCGGACCGGACCACGGTGTCGTAAGAACTCATCATGTCTTGTGCTGCGAGCCTGTTGCGGTCGAGCTCTGCGACGCGTTGGGCATCGGGATGCGAATGCCGAAAAAGCCAATCCACCTTGCGCTGCAGTGCAACAACGACGTTTTCTTCGGCATGTTCGAGTTGTGCGACCGTCGCGCGGGCTTCGTTTTGTCGCCGGAGGGCGTCGGCCAATTTGCTGGTCGCATGGTCAGCCTGGTGCCGAGCCTCCAGCGCCTCCCCGACCTCCTGATCGACCCGATGTTGCCAACTGCCGGTCAACCGCGCAACCCAGCCCCCGACACCGTCTAAGGCGTCTACGTCGGCTTCTTCGCGGGTGGCGGCTTGCGCCAGATGTTCGACGGACTTGATGAGTCCGGCCACGTCGGCGTCGGCCTCGTGAAGCGAGACCGCGACCTGTTTGCGCCGCTCGATGGCGCGTTGGGCGAGTCGTAACGCCCGATCGAGCGCGACGAGTTCTGCCGCACGATTCACGGCGTGGTGGTCGTTGCGCTGTCGGCGACGGAATCGGTGGGCGAACCCGTTTCTACGGGCCGCCCGGTGTCGGTGGTTCCGGTGCGAACGGGAGGCTCGGTGGGATCGGTCGAGCCGCCGGTCTTGCCGGTGTCGTTGGCGTGGCTGCCGGGGCGATTCACCGTACTGCAGATGGCATAAGCGCCACACGGTGCGTCGGCGCAGTCAACGAGGCCGTCCCTGTCGTTGTCGAAGCCGTCACGGCATTCGTAGATCGAAATGCCTTCGCCGCGAACGACGCAGGCGGGAAGGAGCAGAACGAGAACGCGGATCATGGCGAGGCCTGCCCGTAGGTGTCGTCCCCCCAACACTCCGGCTCTTCAGTGACCGTATCGATGGCGCAGCTGTGGTTCTTGCCTACACCCGGCCTGACATTGGTGGGATCTGGAACGGTGCTCTCGCCGTCGCCATCGTCGCCCCAGCATTCCAGGCCACCTCCGATCAGCTCGCCGCAGGTGTGCGTCCCGCCGGCGGACACGAGGACATACGCGCCAGGAACCGCGTCGAGCTGTCCGTCGGCGTTTTCGCCCCAACACACCACCACGCCGAGGGGGTTGAGGCCGCAGGTGTGGCGACTGCCGGCCGTGAGGCCGTGCAACGTGTCGCCGGGTACGTCGAGCTCGCCGTGGGTGTTGTCTCCCCAACAGGTGGCCTGGTGGTGGATATCAATCGCGCAGGTGTGGTATTGTCCCGCCGTCAGATCCAAGAACGGGCCCGGCGGGGGTGAGGATTGCCCCTTGTAGTCGTCACCCCAACAGGCGACTTCGCCGTCGGTTTTCAAGCCACACGAGTGGTATTCACCGCCGACGACCTTGAGCAACACGAGCCCAGGCGTAGGGGTCGCCTGCCCGAAGGTATCGCGGCCCCAACACACCGGCGTCCCCGCCATGCTGATCGCGCAGCCGTGGTAGCCGCCAAGGCCCATGTCGATGAAGGTGCCCGGCGGCGACTCCAACTGTTCATGGGTGTTGTCTCCCCAACACCCGATCTCATTGCCTGCGTCCAGCAGGCAACTATGGCGAATGCCACCGGCGACGAGGGGACGAGCAGCACCGTCGGTACCGTCACAGTCGGTGTCGTCGCCGTCGCCCAGCACGTCAATTGCGCCGGGAAACACGAGGGGGTCGTTGTCGTCGCAGTCGGCTGGCGTTTCGAATCCGTCGCCGTCGCCGTCGAGTCCGGGGGTGGTGTCCGTGTCGGAATCGCTGTCTGAGTCGGAATCAGTGTCTGAATCCGAGTCCGAGTCCGAATCGGAGTCACTGTCGGTGTCCGCGTCCCCGAAACCGCTGCTGCCGGCGATTGCACCCGTACCGCCCGTACCGCCCGCTGGGATGACGTCGGTGTCTTTGCCTTCGATCGGGCCGTCGCCACAGCCAAGGGCCAAACAGGTGATCGATACCAGCGTCCGCATCTGTGCTCCGAGGGGTGCCCCAATGTAGCGCGGCGGCTGCCCGGCTAGAGGGCGCATCCATGATTCGACTTGAACAAGCGACGGTCGCGCCGGGCGGCACAATCCTGTTGGAAGGGGCGGACTGGCACGTCCGTGTGGGAATGCGCACCGCGCTGGTGGGGCGAAACGGGACGGGCAAGACGTCGGTGTTGCGTGTGCTTGCGGGTTTGGACGACCCAGCGGCGGGTCGCGTGGTGCTTCGGCCGGGGCTTCGGTTGGGTTGGTTGCCGCAACAGGCGGTGTCCGGATCGGAGCGGACCGTGTGGGACGAAGCGCGCTCGGCACTCGTCGGGCTCGCGGATTTGCGCCGTCGGTTGGACGTAGCGACAGAGGCGTTGCACGGCGACGACCCGGCCGCACCGGACCGCCATGCGGTGGCGCTGGAAGCGTTTGGAAACGCCGGCGGGTTTGCGGAAGACGAACGCGTCGGCACCGTGTTGCATGGCCTCGGTTTCGGTCCTGAAACGTGGGCGCGAGGCTGCAATACGTTGTCGGGCGGCTGGCAGATGCGGGTCGCGCTCGCGAAGGTGTTGCTGTCGGACCCCGACGTTGCTTTGCTCGACGAACCGACCAACCATCTCGACGCCGCTGCCCGCACGTGGTTGGCTGGGGCGTTGGCAGGTTGGGGGCGTGCGGTCGTCGTGGTGAGCCATGACCGTCACCTGTTGGACGCTGTAGCGACCGACGTCGTTGAGGTCCGGGCGGGCCGCCTGCACCATTACGCGATGGGCTATTCGGCTGCGCTTGTAGAGCGGGAGTCGCGGAAGCTGCTGAGTGCGCGCACGGCGGAGGCGACCGGGAAAGAAATTGCGCGGCTTCAGGGATTCGTCGACCGGTTTGGCGCGAAAGCGACGAAGGCTGCAGCGGCGCATGCGATGGAAAAGCGCATCGTTCGGCTTGGGCCGGTGCAGACCGTCGAGGCCGAGACGGCAGGGCCCCGGCTGATTCTTCCTCCGGCGCCAGCCTGCGACATTACCGCGTTGACGCTCAAGTCCGCGTCGGTGGGCTGGGCTGATGGGCCGCCGGTGTTGGTGGGCGTGGACTTGGTGTTGGAACGGGGCATGCGCCTGGCCTTGCTCGGGCCCAACGGAACGGGCAAGTCTACGTTGTTGCAGTCGTTGGCAGGGCGGTTGCCGCTGAAAGCAGGACGTCGTTGGGTTGGCGACCGTGTTCGAATCGGGGTGTTCGACCAGGATCTGGCGGCGTCGTTGCCCGCCGACGCGACTGCGCTCGAACACCTGGGAAGCAAGGCGACCCGCGAGCCCACCGTGAGGTTGCGGGCCGCGTTGGGTGCGCTGGGTCTGTCCGGAGAAGCGGCGCTCCGACCGATCGCGACGTTGTCCGGTGGCGAGAAGGCCCGTGTGGCGTTGGCGGCCCTGGTGGCGTCGCCCGCCAACGTGCTGCTGCTCGACGAACCGACCAATCATCTGGACGTCGTTGCGATTGAGTCGCTCTGCGTGGGGCTTGCGCAGTGGGAAGGCACGCTGGTGCTTGTGAGTCATGACCGGTGGTTGGTGGAGCGTCTCGCCACCCACGTCGGTACGCTGGTGCACGGGGTCGTAGACGTGCGACCGGGCGTGAGGGCAGCGGATTTTGAGCCACCACCGCGGGTGGCGGCAGCGCCACGTGCGGGGCCGTCGGAATGGGATGGTCAGCGGCACCAGCAACGGGAACGCGGGCGGGCGGCTCGGCGGGCGGAGCGGCTGGAGGTCGAAATCGAGTTGTTGGAGACCGCGCTCGGTGCGTTGGATGGGCGGTTGTTCGACGTGGCGTTGGACTGGTCGGCGGCGGCGGCCCTCGGGCGGGAGCGCGACCAGTTGGTCACGAAGCTGGCGGAACGAATGACCGCGTGGGAAGTGGCCGTGGCGGAGTCGGAGGCGTGATGTGGTGGGCTGTGCCGGCGTGGGCTGCGACGGTGGATGCGGATCTGAACCGGCAGCCGGTATTGGTGGTGGACCTGGCTGCGGACGGGCATGTACGCGAAGTCGCCGTGGTGTTGAGGGTGGCGGCGCCGCCGGAGGTGGTGTGGGCCCGTCTCGTGGCCTTTGATCGGTACGCGGAGTGGGTTCCGCTGGTCGAAAAGTCCGAGCTGTTGCCGTCGACCGACGGGCGGACGGTGGTGTCGTGGGTCATTTCCGCGCCGGGCCCAAATGTTCATTTTGTGGGAGCCTACGCGGTGGACGCCAGCCAGTGGTTGATCACGGGCGTGCAGACGTCAGGCCAGTTGACCGGTTCCACGTGGAGTTGGTCCTTACAAGCGGAGGCCGGCGGGACGCGGGTCACACGAAAAACCTACGTGTCAGCCGTCACCGACAATTGGTTGTTGCGTGCGCTTGACGACGAAAGCCACACGTTGGAGATCGCTCTCAATACGGCGAGTCCGGTCGTGGAATTGGTGGCGCTGAAACGAGCGGTGGAACGGGATCAGTAGAGGGTGACGTCGGCGAAGAGTGTGGCGTGGGGTGGCCCGTCCACGAGGGTGGCGAAGGTGTATTCGCCGGGACCATCGAGGAAAGGCTCGGACGGCACGAAGTCGGATTGGAGGCGACCCCCAGCGGAAAGAAGTAGCGGAAAGTTCGTGGCGCACACACAGGTGTTGGTCCATGACGAAAAGGTTGGGGTTGTCGCGGTCCAGGCGCTCGTGAAACAAGTGGAGGACCAAGGAAGACGCATGTCCTCCACGCAGTTGTTTTGCACCACCATCGCTGCGACCACCGTCCCTGAGTCACAGACCGTACAGGGCGTAGAAAAAGCGTCTCTGAACTCGATCCACAGTTCCAGGTCTGGTTCGCCGCACGTCGGGCTGCTGAGAATTCCGGTGTCGGGCATGCAGTCGAAGACGCAGGACGTGTCGAAGTACGGGGGCGCCGTCACCGACGGGTCGGAGTCCGAGTCGGAATCCGAATCAGAATCCGAATCAGAATCCGAGTCCGAGTCCGAATCCCCGTAGTCCACGGTCGCTGGGGCGGTGTCCGACACCGTGGGCTTTGGCGCGCAGGCCGAGAGCGAAACGAAGAGTAGGCGCATGGGAACCTCTTGTCCGTGCCCGTAACCCCATCGTGGTACTTGTCAGGGGGCGCGAGCCCCAGAAGCCGCGGCCGACCCGCACCCGGTCCCGCTCCCGGTTCGGAGCGCTGGCTCACCGATCATTCTGGAGCTTCTTCGCCAGGGCTACGAGCATTGCGACGACTCGGTCGACCGCGTACACGTCGAGCTTCTCGTGGTCGAACGGCATCGGTGCCTCGCGTCGGGCGGGG
>CAMASI010000076.1 GCA_945861065.1 Klebsiella pneumoniae
CTTGCGCATTCGGACTCGCTGGCATCCCGCGGCGCTGCGTTGCGGGGACCCCGCCGAACCTGCGAAGTACGCCAAGTACTCCTCGGTTCGGCTGCACCCCGCGCCTTGCGCGGCGGGCGCCATCGAGCCCTCGATGCAGCAACTTATTCTTGCGCGGGCCCTAGGATCAGCGATCGCCCAAATCAGCTCGGCGCTTTCCCGAATTCACCAGTACCCGGCGGATAGATCTCGTCCACCGCGAGCAGGCGCCCGAGCAGATCGTCAGCGATGTCCAGGTAGGCCGGGTCGATGCGCACGTTGTTGAGTTCTGACGGGTCGGCGACGAGGTCGAACAGGTCGGTGACGGTTGGCGGGTTCAGGGCGCGATCGAACACCAACTTGTGGGTCGCTGTCCGGATCATGGTGGAACTGATGTTGGAGGAGAGGATTTCGCTCTTGTGCACCTGGGCGTCAGCCGCGCCTGGTCCGGCGAGCACCTTGGCCAATAGAGACTGACCGGGCGCGAGCGGATCGTTGTGCACCAATCCGGCAATCTCAACGATGGTGCGAATGACGTCCAACGTGTCGGTTAGGCCTGTGCAGATCCAAGGCGCTACCCCCCCTGGAGGCTGAATGACGAGCGGCACACGAATGGCGCTTTCGTAAAAAACGACCTTTCCGGTGAGCGTGTGATCGGCGAGCATTTCTGCGTGATCAGAATGGTAAATTATCCACGTGTTTGCGAGCTGACCGGTTTCTTCCAGCGCGTCGAGAACGTACCCAAGTGCAGTGTCTACGAGGCTGACCTTGCCGTAGTAGGTATGGGCGAGAAATGCAGCGCTCTCGGCGTCCCAGTCCTGTTCCTTTTGGGCCAACATCGCTGACACGAGAGGCGACGGGTCCACGGGAGTTTGCAGGATGGCCGGGGGAAGGTTGACCAAGGTCGGGTCAAACAATGCGCGGAATTCAGACGTGCTGTCAAAGGGCTTGTGCGGCCCTGGGAAATTCAATTGTAGGTAGAAGGGGCGCGGATCGTTGTAGTTGCGAATCCAATCGGCGGCTACTGTCCCAGTAAACACGTCCTGGTGATCGGAAGTGGCGAGCAACCATGGTTCCGAATCGGGAGGAGGCGAGAGGAACCCGGTCGTATCCACGTAGTTGGTCCACCGACTGTACTTGTCTTGTTCTCCCGCGGGCGTCGTCGCTGTGAGAAAGTCACTATAGCGGCTCTCCCGGATGGTCTGCTCAGTGGGGCCGAGCATTTCGATGGCGTCCGTAAAACCCCAGTCCTGCAAAACGCTGATCGTTGTGTCGGTGTGAACTTCACTGTCGTAAAGGTGCGTTTTCCCGATCACCATCGAGAAATAGTCAGCTTCGTCGCGGATTCGGCGCACGTGGCTGACCGAGTCGGGGGCGGTGAATTGGAAGTTGTCCCAGACGCCCGTTTGTGTCGGGTAACGTTGGGACATCATGGCAAAACGCGCGGGACGGCAGGATGGGCCGTTGGTAAACGTATTTGTGAACGCCACGCCAGCGGCAATCAACGAATCGATGTTGGGCGTGTAGGCCACGCCATTGCCGGTGCCGCTCACCACGTCGGCCCGGTGTTGGTCCGCATACACGAACAGGATGTTGGGCCGAGCCGGCAGGTGGGTTGGAGGCGAACCCGTATCTGTACCGGTCGAACCGCCCTTCGGTCCGTCTGTGTGCAATGCGGGTCTGCAGCCGACAATTCCGAGTGCCGCACCACCGCGAAGTAGAGCCCGGCGAGATGAGGGATGGAACAGCATGTCAAGGACTAGCGAAGGATCCTCGCATTCGCAATAGACTAAGGCTCTTTTGGGGCAACGAAGGGTTGATCCTCGCGGGAAGCCGCGAGCGTATCCACGCCGCGAAGCTCCTGGGGACCGCGTTTCCAACCTTTCTTGCGCTTATTGTCCGCCCTGGAGGACTTGCCGCCACCCCGCAAGGCGACGTCATTGGCCTGAAGTATCCAGGCGAGATCGGTAGGGGAAACGCCGCCGCCGACCCGCACGTCCGCGTGACCTAGAGATGCAGTGTAGGACAGCGTGACGACCCAACCGAGCGGGTCTCCAGGCCCCTTCGACGCATGCAAGCGGTCGCCGGAGAGCGTTGGGACAACGACCTGAAGCGCACTCAAAAGTTCTGGCGACACGTTTTCTCCAAGGTCGGCGGAGACATCTCCCCACACCAGACCCTGACCTTGAATCACGAATCCGTCCCGTTTGTTGACGCGTAGGTCGGTGGCCAACCGGACCACGCCAAAGCGCGCGTCTACGACGGGATCGATTCCTGTCACCGCCGCCCCGAGGGCGAGGACGTCGAGGAGATCGGGGTCGGCAAAGGGCCGAAGGATCGGGGGAAGCTGTGTAGGAACGCCTTGGGCGTGGCCTTGTCCGTAGGTCCCGCCGATATGGGCACCCCAGCCCTCCGCGAGACGTGCGCTCACCGTGGGTCCAACCGAGAGCACCCTCCCTGTCAGATCGCCCATATGCAAGCCGTCCCAGCGCCAATTCATCGCGAGGTCCACCGGCCCAACACGAATGAGGTCCCAACGGGCCGACAGGTCCACGATGCCAAAAGCAGCGAGCGCTGGACTCGTTCCGACTTGAACGCGCGGAAACAGCCCGACCGTTGCCAAACCCAACCCGATCCGCCACTCCCCGGGCTCCAGCGTATACGCCGACCACTCAATGGTATGCTCCGGGTCTGGAGGCAGGCGACCTCGGCTCGGCTTGAGGAACCGAGACTGCTCCTGTGAGAGTTCTGGCAGCGTCTCGGATTCTAAGACTTGAACGTCGGGCGCGTCGGGGGTCATGCTTCCCCAACGGATCGTTCCGGCCAACCGTTAGACTAGCGGGGCGCTTTTAGGATCCCTGGGAATTGAACGCCGGCACGTGGATCAACGCCCTGGTACTGCGCCCGCGCAATGCCTAGTTCCACCGTGAAGGACATGCCGGGCAAATAAACCCGGCCGTCCTTTTCGACGAGGCCTTCAGGTGGGTTGGGGTAAGGACCCGCAACTCTGAACGCGCGCACCACGCAGTCGTCGATCTCAGAACTGCCTGACTCGGACACGATCGAGACGATTTCGAGGGAACCGTCGGCATCCAGCACGGACTTGACCGAGGTGGTGTATTGCGGCTTCGACAACCGCACGCTCCTTGGCAAGTTGTCGAGATTCTGCTGCCAGTAAAAGTTCACCAACCGGCGAATTCGATTGAGGTAGCTGGCGTACAGGTACTCCTTCGTATTGAGTTGCGTTCTCGGGCCTACCTTTTCGCGAAGCAGGTCATTTTGGGGTGCGCCTGCGAGAAAGCTGTCGGCGAGCGAGGCGGGAACGGGTTTGTCGTTCCCATCCCGGTTGGTCCGTTGGAACGGCGAGGGCAGGGTGGCAAGGCGCCCGTCACGCTCAGGATCGAAACGGTCGACTTGGGAACCGACCTTGGCGCCAAGGCCTGGATCGGTGGCGTCCACATCCTCCGCTTGGTCGGCCTTGACCTTTTGTTCCTTCGAGAAGCTCGGCGCCAACACCTCCGGGTTGATGGCGTAGCGCTCGGATCGTGTCTCTTCCGGAACCGAAATGTCGTACTCGGACAGGTAGTCCGCTTCTGTGGGGTGGTGCTCACGATCTGGCGGTGCAACCTCGACTAATTGGCCGTCGATTTCGTCAGGCATGGGTGGGTCGGCAGGCTCGAAGGCCTCGACAACGATGACCTCTACCGGTGGCTTGTGCTTCCACTTGCTGAACTTCGACTCTGGGTCCGCGGGGAAGAGCCGCACGGCCACTCGGCCGGACGCGAGCAGCAACACATGCAGCAACACAGACAGCAGCAAGTAGATGAGTGTGCGAGGGTAGCGCCGCTCGGGTGCTTCCGCTGCCGAGGTGGAGAGCATGAAGCCTCACCTCACAGTATATTCGTCGGATCGCCGCAGTGCCGAGGCGATCGCGGCCGACTTACTAGGCCGGATGCGAGTCTGGCAGTTTTCGCTCTTGGGCTTTCCCGTCGAGGTCCGCCCCAGCTTCTGGTTGTTGACAGGCGTCTACGTGCTTCTGGCCGTTCAGCGTGACGAGCCCGTGTGGACGGCCGCGGTGTTCGGCGGCGTCGTGTTCGTGTCCATTCTGGTCCACGAGTTGGGCCACGGTGTCATGGCCCGTCGCCTGCGGGTTCCTGTTGGCGCCATCACGTTGTACGCGTTGGGCGGCTACGTCACGCACGCTGCGACAACACCGGGTCGGCAATTGCTGGTGAGTCTCGCGGGTCCGGGCGCCGGACTTGTGTTGGGATTCGCAGGGCTCGCCCTCCACTTCTTGGTGCCAGACCATCGCGTTCTTCAGGTCGTCCTGAATTCGAGCCACCTCGTCAACATCGGCTGGAGCCTGTTCAACCTCCTCCCGTTGTACCCGTTGGACGGCGGCCGCGCGCTGAGCGCCATCTTGACGGTCCTCGTAGGACCTGGCCCGGGATGGCTCATTGCCGGAGGCGTTGGAACGGCGCTCGGCGTCGCCCTCGTGGGCGTCGGCGCGTGGTGGGGCGATCCATTCTTGATGTTTCTCGGTGGCAGCTCGACGTGGCAGAACGCATCGGTCGTTGCAGCGGCGTGGCGCACCGTCATGGCGCGTTAGTCGCAGCGGTCGGCGAGGTCGCGATGGGTTCAGTGCGCCAGCAGATATCGATAGCCGCGGGCACGCGGGACATCTGGCGTTCGCTGACCACCGGTGAGGGCCTGTTAGGCTGGTGGGCGGTCACGGCCCGAATCGATGCGCACGAAGGAGGCCTGGTGGTTTTGCGGGTTCTGGGCGCCACAGGCGAAGAGGTGGAGCAGCGCGGAATGCTTCACGAGTTGCGACCGGTTCGACGGGTCGAAATGGCATTTGAGGGGCGGGGGGAGGGCCCGGAGGCGGGTTGCCGCGTCGAGTTTCTGGTCGCTCGCGACGGTGACGAGACCCGCATCGCGTTGACTTGCTCGGGCCCGTCGTTGGACGATGAGGCGAAACGCGCAGCCTCCGACGTGTTGTGGAAGAAGCGCTTGGAGGCGTTGCGCGACAACTTCGAACAGAATTGAACGCGACCGCGGTTGACTAGAGCGGTGACCGAGCAGGTTGAGGGTAGGAGCGCCAGCGAGCACCGAACGGAGCGGGCTGCGGCGCCCGGACCCGGTCCGGAGGACGGAGGAGCGGAGCCAGCGACACCCCATCAACCTGCTCGGACGCCGCTCTAGCGGGGGTCTCGTTGCCTCGCTTCCGCACTCCGCGTCTCCTGGAAACTCAGGGTGCCGGAGACCTCCAAAGCGTCGCCGAGTCCGTCGATGGAATCCACACGCGCCACGGCCTTCACGCCCGAAACGCGCTCACGCCCCACCGCGGGAAGTGTGTGCGTGACGGCGTCCTCGATCGTCCGAAGGATGGTACCCCGCAACAAGACGGCAATCGGATCCACGAGGCCGGCACCTCGGCTGTGGTCCACTTCCTCGACCGATTCGGGGTCAAGGTGAAGGCGCTGATTTTGTAGACGGAGTGCACCCTCGATCCGCACGTCGCGCCACCAGCCCTTTCCGGCGAGTCGCCACAGCCGCAAATCCAAGCGGAATCGGTCTCCGTCCACCTCCAGCCCAGTGGGTTCTGGAACGACATCAAAGTCCAACGGCCCCTGATCGAAAGCGGATATCCGCGCGAGTTCAACCAAGGTCGACGTGGCCAGCCTCAACGCGAAGCCGTCGCAGGGCCCATTGCCCAACTCGACGGTGCCGGTACGGGCTTGGAGCGCGAGTTCGATCCCCAGGGCGTTGCCGTCGCTTCTCAACCGCGCCGCGCGAATAGGAAGTTCTGCCGCTCCGAATCGCGCAATCTCGAAGGGCGGTATTCTTGAAACCACGGAGTTGACCATCCAGTCGGCGATCGCGGATCCCGCAGTGTCCAACAACGCGATCGATCCGCCCACCTTCGCACTGGCTTTGTGAACGGCCTTGGGCGCGATTCGAAGCGCGAGTTCGCCGTCCGCTTGCCCTTCCGCCGTCGCCTCGACGTCGAAGTCCAGCTCTGCCGTGGCGGGTACGGTTCCCTTCGCCACCAAGGCGGACCAATGCACGGTGCCGGCGAGCTTTGCGTGAAGGCGGATACAACCTGGGCAAGATCCCCGAGAGACGTCTACGCTGGAAACGTCAAAGGCTGGCTCTATTTTGACGGGGCCAAGGGACAACGCCGTTCCCCACGCCCCTGCCGCAGCGACCGAAGCGTCCACTGCATCGTTGACGACGGGCCAGGACAGACGCACGCCAGCATGGGGTTTCCAGTCGGCCGCCAAAGGAGGCAGTTCGGCCATCGCAGTTGCGCGCGTCTCGTCGTACAGGCCAATCACGGACGCCGCACAGCCGGACAAGACCCACAACGTCATCGGAGCACCCCGTGGGTGCTATCGTGCTCCCTAGGGGGGAATGGTGGGACCCACGCACGACTTGTGGGAAGAAGGGCTGCACGCCGTGACGATCGGCGATGGGGTTGGGCTCGAGCGTTTGGTCGAATCTGCCCCGTCGTTGGCGAGCGCCGTGGACGCTCGGGGCCGGTCCCTGCTGTGGTTCACCGCCCTGGAGGGATTCAACGGACATACGACCCGGTACGTGGCCCTGGTCGCCTGTTTGATCGAAGCCGGCGCGCCAGTAGACGTGTTCGCGGCAGCTTGGCTAGACGACAGCGAGGTGCTCTCAGAGATTCTCGACACAGCTCCAGCCGCTGTTTTTGCCCGCGACGCGGAAGGGCGAACCCCATTGCATCACGCCGCGGACCGGGGTGGAGTCGGGGTCGGCCGTCAATTGCTGGCACTGGCAGCGGACCCGGAAGCGCGCGATCACCTAGGCCGAACCCCGTTTCAGATTTGCGCAGCGCCGAGTCCGTGGCGCCCGCTCCTCGCGCTCGCTTTGGCTCGCCTTTTGATTGAGGCGGGAACCACGGTCGACCTCGGCGACGCTGCGGCGCTCGGCTTTCTGGATGTTGTAGAGCAGATCTTATCCACCGGCGCCAGCGTCAACTCGATGGATAGCGAGGGCCGAACGCCGTTGCTGCGTGCGGTCGAAGAAGGGCGCGTTGGCGTTGTGGACCAACTGTTGCGCGCAGGCGCGAACCCCGAGTTGGGTACGCGGGCTGGACGACTGCCCCTTCACGTGGCCGTGGCTCGTGTGCGCGAAGGTGCCGATGGGCGGCTTGTACAATCGCTGATTCGAGCCGGCGCCAATCCAGATTCCCCGGACCGAACGGGCGAAAGTGCCCGAGACAAAGCGGTCCGGTGGAATTTGCCCCGGCTAAGCCTCTGGATGGATGCGAGCGGGAAGGGCGGAAGCGCCTAGAAAGCCTTGCGGCGCGTTCCTTCCATGATCTCCGCCTCGGTCTTGCAGTCGATGCACAGCGTGGCCACGGGTCTTGCCATCAATCGACCGAAGGTGATTTCCGATCCACACGACTCACAGACGCCGTACTCGCCCTCGTTCATTCGTTCGAGTGCCTTGCGAATTTTTGCGACCAACTGGCGTTCCCGGTCCGCCATACGGAGCGTGAAATCGCGGTTCGATTCTGTCACCGCAAGGTCGAGCACGTCGGGGTCCTGTTCGCGGACGTCGATCAAATGACTCACAGCCTCTTTGGTTTGGGTCAAAAGGGCTTCGAGTTGCTCCTCCAAGATGCCCTTGAGGGTCACCAGCTCGTCTCGAGCTAGGAACTCGTCGTGCAGTCTCGGCTCCGGATTGGCCATCTGTTGTGTCTCCAAACAGGGCTGCGACGATAATCGCGGCTACCTGGAGCGGCAATCACCTTGGTCGACGCTCAGGGGTCAGGTCACGGGTCTCGAAAATCATCCCATTTGAAGCGCGCCAACCCATGAAAGCACTCAGAAGACAGGTGTGGCGTGCCCTTCGGGTCCGACCGCTTTGACATTCTTAGCGTTCCGTTGACCAATTCGCCGTTCTCCGAAATCCCGATGTCGGGTCGACTCAGGTCCATGGCCAACGTCGTTCGCCCCTGCGAAGTTCCAGCGTGGGCCATCCACACGACGCCGGAAGGTAGGACGTCAACGACGATACCGACGTGACTCAGCGCGTCGTCGAGCCTGCGGTTGTGGTTGCGGTCATAGGTGTTGTCAAAGAAAACCAGGTCGCCGGCTTCGAAAAATTCGTCTCCGACGACGGCATCTTTTTGTTCCGCCATCAACCACAGGTCGGCTGTGCTTCCATGAACCTCAACCCCGGCTCGGGCGAATGACGCTTCGACAAAGCCGGAGCAATCGTCCCTGAAATCGCTCGGTGCGTGATCGAGCCAATGGAGCGCCGCGTCGGCGACGTGTTTGCCAAGGTCGTCCTGTTGTTTTCGCCATTCGCGGGGGCGCCGGGCTGGGCTCTCAGACCCGTCGGTTTCCACCTGTTCGGGCCCGCCGATTGGGCGACCGTCGACAGCCCTCAGCGGACCCGGCATTCCGGGTGAGCGGCTGGCGCAGGCGAGCAGAACGGTGGCGAAGAGCGGCACGACTGCCTGTTATGACGCCGACCTAGGGAGGGGCGACATGGTCGTGCTCGGTGTGGCAGACGGGCCACGGCCTGCGGCTGCGCTGGTGTCCGCCGGTCGCCTTGTGGGACTCGGCGTTCAGCCGGCCGTCGTAGGCGTGCCTTGGGAGGCGATCGACCAAGCCCTTCGCGTGGCGCGGCTGGGGCCAGCCGACGTGGAGTCGGTGCAGTTGGCGGGTCGCTGGACCGGCGTCGCCAACCGTCGTGGCCTAAGCGCGCGCGTCCCTGCCGCATTCGGATGGATCGCCCAAACAGCACTGCGAGCCACCGGCCTCGGCGTTGCCGAAGCGGACCGAGAAGCGAGCCGTTGGGAAGTGGCGCTTAAAGGCCGAGGTTTCAGGCCCCATCGGGTCGCGTTGGTGGACGTGCACGTTGCGCTCGCCGAAGCAGCCTACCGACTGCAGGCCCACGACGCCGTGAGCATCGCGGTGTGGGAGCCATTGGGCGACGGCTTGTGTCTGTCCGTTTGGAGTGCTTCGGCGGGTCAGCTCACCCGGGTCGCGACGCAGGGCGGGCTGTCGAGTCTTCATCTGTTCGAGGCGAGGTTGGCGCGTCGCCTACAACTCGCGGAGCCCGATCCGGACCAACCGGCGTGGGCAAGTCTGCCACAAGGGGGGCAGGTCGACGCCGTGATCGTCCACGGTGTCGCGCGGGCATTTTCAGTCGACGATGGCCGATTCGAGGGGCAAGAGGCGGCCTGGGATGCGTTGTCGGCCGCACCACGCGAATTGGCGGCTTCTTCCGCGCGGGAGGGGATGACCCTTGGGCTGTCGCGGTGGCTACGCGCGCACGTGGCTCCGAGCAGGCCCTTGGTGTTGGCGGGTCGCGGATTCGCCGATGTTCGCCTCGTCGATGCCCTCAGCGGACAGGGCCTCGGCGTCAGTGTCGTTGCTGGACCCGCGGTGACGCGTTGGGCCCGCGCGGCAGGCGCCGCCTTACGCGCCGCTGGACCCCCGCCTGTGGACGTGGGCGCGCGGTGGGTGGACATCGGTGGAACCGCGAATTTGGCGAATGACGGGCGCCCTGGCGCGTTGCCATGAGCCTCCTGGCGCGGTTGGAATCCATCATCTCGGGGTATTCGTCCGCCGTCGTCGCGTTGTCTGGCGGCGTCGACAGCGCGCTTGTCGCCGCGGTGGCGGCGCGGGTACTTGGCGATCGTGCGGTTGCGGTGACCGCGCTGTCGCCCACGCTGCCAGAAGCGGAGGCCGCGACGGCGGTGGAGGTCGCACGCCTGGTCGGGATCACCCATCAACTGGTCTCGGCGGATGAACTCAGCTCAGAAGGCTACCGTCGAAATGCGGGGGACCGTTGTTACTTTTGTAAGTCCGAGCTGTTCCGTCTGACTGAGCATGTTCGAGCGGCCCGAATGTTTGCCGTGGTGGCGGACGGCACACTTCCCGAAGACCTGACGGGCCATCGGCCTGGGCTTCGGGCCGCGTCGGAACACCAAGTTCATCATCCACTCGTGGAGGCTGGCGCGACGAAAGACGAGGTGCGTGCAGCGGCGCGCTCCCTCGGACTGCCGGTGTGGGACAAACCGTCCTTCGCGTGTTTGGGGAGTCGGTTCCCACGTGGCACTGAGGTCACCCTGGACAAGGTTCGACGCGTCGGCGCAGCGGAAGCCGTCGCGCGAAGCCTCGGCCTTGGCCAAGTGCGCGTGCGCTGGCACGAGGTGGGGACCGATGTGTTGGCCCGCGTCGAAGTGGTCGAATCAGAGTTCAGCCGATTTGCCGACCCCGGGGTTCGGAACGCGGTGGTTCGGGCGTGCAAAGATGCGGGTTTCCGTTGGGTGACCGTGGATCTCGTCGGCTACGGCCAGACGGCCTCGGTGTCATGAGTCGGGTCCGCCTTCCTCCAATCGTCGTCGAGTCTTTGGCCGTTTGGCTGGGCACGCTCCTCGCGATTCGCCTGATCGTCGACGTGGTGCGTGCGTTTGGCCTGCCCGACCTCCTTCTACTCGGCGTCCCTATTCTGTTCCTCTATGTGCCTGTGTGGGTGTGCCGTTGGCGTGGGCTCGACGCGTGGGACTACCCGCTCGCCGTGCCTCCCTGGGCCGTCTGGCGAACCGGACTGCGACTCGCATTCCTCACGATCCTCGTGATCTTCCCGCCTTGGGGGCTCGTATACCACCTGTGGCAGACCGAGGTCTTCGGGTTGGACCCTGTCTGGTACCGTCTACCGACACGAATGCTGGAACTGGTGGGGTACCACGTGTTTTTCGTCGCCATTCCAGAGGAGGTGTTCTACCGAGGGTGGCTGCAACAGAGGCTGGACGCGGTGTGGCCCCCTCGATGGCGAATCCTGGGTGCTGACCTTGGTCCTGCCTGGCTTGTGGTCGCATTCCTGTTCGCGTTTGGGCATAGTGTCGTATTGTTCCAGTGGTGGCATGTGGGCATCTTGATCCCAGGACTCGCATTCGGTTGGATGCGTGCTCGAACCGGCGACATCGCGGCCGGGGCTGCTTTTCACGCAGCCTGCAACATTACCGTAAGCGTGTTGGACACTATCTACGGGCTGGTCCCACCTTCATGACCGAGCGCCGGCAGTTACCATCGTGGGTTGGAGACACGCGACAACGGGGCTATACACTGGCCCGCCTCTGGAGTAGCGTCGGTGGATAGGTGCCCATTTTGCGCCGGTTCAGTCACCCGAGATCTTCTCGCATTCGGTGGACGCTGCCCGAAGTGCCTTGGCGAAATCCCTGGCGAAGAGGCGGCTACGGACCCTGGCGAGGCGGTCAAACGCGCCCAGGGTCAGCGCGACAAGGCCACGGTTCGTCGCCGTCGTCTCGTTCCTTTGTTGGTCGCGATTCCGCTCGTTTTGGGCCTGGGGGTTCTTGCGACATATTTGGTGTTGAGGCCGGAACCGCAGATCGCGCTGCTCGACTTCGACACGCTCGATTTTCCGATGCCGGATCTGGTAGGGAGGCCCGCAGTTCCGCAGCCAGTGCCGCTCGATGCCGTCGCGCAGGCGGGCATGCCTGGCGGCCGCACTGGGCAGACGGGACCGACCGTCGATCAGGCGACCGTGGCGCGCGTGGTAGTACCCCCATCGACCGTTGCTGGGACTGGCGGGGACGCCGCTTCCGACGAAGCTGGGTTGGACCTCGGACTTACGATCAGTGCGCGTCGGAGGTCTGAGATCTACACCGATCCGGATCAAATCACGGCGATGATCGGCACGCTGATGACCGCGCAGGTGCCTAGGCTAAATGCCTGCTACGAACAGCGACTTCGCCTGGACGAGTCCTTGCAAGGGCGCTGGCGGATCAAGTACACGGTATTGCCAACGGGCCTCGTGACTGAAGCCTCAGCGGAAGGATTGGGGCGTAAAGACCCCGAATTCGAAGCTTGTTTGTCGAAGGCTTTGGGCATCTGGCAGTTCGACCGAATCGCGCGCGAGCAAAAGGTTCAGCGCACGTTGACCTTTCGACAGTAGGGCACCTGAACTCCGCTCTTGGGGGCAACGTCACAACGCTGCGGGCCCGCGACAAGCGTCAGCGTCGTCTTGCTGACACGCCTCGGACGCGAGAACCCGGGCCCGGAGTTTTTCCTTCTTCCCGCCCAAGCCGTTCCACAACAGCCGCGCGAGTGCGTGGCGCCCCTCTGTGGAATCGGCCTTCACGGCGGATTCGTAGGCGACTCGGGCGCCCACAAAGTCAGGCTCGCCGTTCTCCCCGGACTCCAATGCGCGCCCCTGGCCCAAACACCCGTCTACGGCACCCATCTCACACGCCTTCTTGAACAGGCTGAGCGCTCGCCCGACGTCCTTGGCTACAGTCGGTGCGCCACGAGAGACCAACGACGCGGCGCCCAGGCATCCGGCTGAGTCGCCCAAAGAACAAGCCGTCTCGAAGTCGGCGAGAGCCAAGGCTTCGTCCTTTCGCACACCGGTTCCATCCAACAACAAGGCGCCTCGGCTGATGCACCCTGCAGAAACGCCGCCCTGGCAAGCCCGACTGTGGTACCGGGCTGCGAGTGTGCGATCGCGTTGAACGCCGTTGCCGGCTTCATAGATTTGGGCAATGTCGAAGCAACCGGACGGCGATGGATTCGTCTCTGGGCAGGAGGCAATCAGCAGCGCGCGGCTTCGGCTGTGATCCCCACGCGGGTCTTCGCTGGCAAGCAACGCGGAGCCGAGGGCACCGCAGGCGTGTGTTTCGTGGCCATCGAGGCAAGCACGCTCAAAAGCCCCTTGGTCTTCGAGAATAGGTGTCGGATCGTCTCCGCTGATCACACGGCCCGTATGAGCCGCACAGGCCGAAGGGTCGCCCAGAGCGCAGCCCTGGACCAGCCACGCATTGGCGGAGGCCCCGTCGGATGGCTGCAACGACAGAGCGGCTTTCGCAGCCGCTACGCAGCTCGCTGGGTCCAGCAAGGCGCAACCCTGGCGGACTAAGCCGAACATGTCCTTCTCGACGCCTGTCCAGCGGCCCGACGCCATCCCCGTCGCGAGTTCAAGACAGGCACTCCCGTTCCCCAAATCACAGAGCCCTCCCCAGAACTCCCAGGCCTCGGCGCCGGTCCAGTTCTCCCCTGCAAGTTTTCCCCACAGGCTGCACGCCTCCAAGTTGCCTGCATGGCAGGCCATTGTCGCCGCCTTGGTCGCAGCGACCGGGTTGCCTTCGACGACTCGCACCTCCGCGAGCGACAGGCATGCGGATTGTTCGCGTGCCGCGCAGGAAGTCGTCCACCTGCTGACACCGTCGGCTGGCAAACTCTCGACGCCGAGCTGAGAATAAAGCGCTTGGCCCCACGCTTCGCACGCGGGCCCATGGCCCTTGTCGCACGCCGCTTTGAGGGCTCGCGCTCCGGCCGCCTGCTCTTCGAGGTCGGTTGCGTTGAGTCCATGCCAACCGACCACGGTGCAGGCAACGACGTCGCCCGCAGCGCAGTCGGGTGACAAAAGAGCCGCCGCCGTCGCAAGGTCAGGGACGCCCCGCACCTGCCATGCAGCACGTTGGCAGGCCGGATTCCACCCGCTGGCGCACAAGGTCTCAAACGCGCTTGCACGCTCGCTTTCCATCGCAGATCGCCCATTGTGGCGAAACTCGAGGTCGACCAAGGCAGCGGCGTTGGCTCGGTGCGGGTCGTTCGCCGCTAGGGCTTGTGCAATCAGAATTGTACTCACAATAAACATCGGGGCTCCCGCGCAACCCATCAGAAGGAGTTGGGCGCGCCGCACGGTCTCAGATCACGAAAGACTGTCTATAACAACGGCCATCCGGTGGCGATCAAATTGTCCCTCGACGGCAGCACGCAACATCGCGGGGTACAGGCGGTGCTCCTCCGACAGGATTCGTTCGCTCAGACTTTCCAGGTTGTCGCCCGGGGCCACGGGAACGCGGGCCGATCCGAGGATAGGTCCAGTGTCCATGCCGCGATCGACAAGATGGACGGTACAACCCGTTTCGCTCGCATTCGAAGCGAGGGCCTGAGCAACGGCGTGTTTGCCTGGGAAGGACGGCAATAACGATGGATGAATGTTGAGCACGCGGCCATCGAAACGCCGGAGGAAGGCCTCGGAAACCAAGCGCATATACCCCGCGAGACAGACCCACGCTGCGTCATAGGCGCCGATTCGGTCCGCCATCGCGGCGTCGAATGCCTCTCGATCGGCGAAATCTCGGGCGCGAAGAGCCACCGACGGCACCCCCATCGCGGCCGCACGTTGCAGCGCCCCGCACGACGGCCGATCTGAACCCACCACGACGACGCGCGCCGGAAAGTCGCCTGTGCACGCGTTCATCAGTGCTTGGAGGTTGCTCCCGGAGCCGCTCGCGAGCACGGCCACGCGGGTCACAGAAACCTCACGCCATCACCGGATTCCACGGTGCCAACGACGCTCCCGCCCACAGCGGCGGCCGCTTCTTGCCCCAGGCCTCCGGGCACCACCCACACCAGGCCGAGTCCCAAGTTGAAGGTCTGGATCCAGTCCTCCTCTGGCATGTTTCCGACGGCCCGAAGCCAGTTGAAGATCGGCGGCACTTGCCAGGATGACCAACGAATCACGGCGCCCATTCCCGGAGGAAACACCCGCGGGACGTTTCCGGTGAGTCCGCCCCCGGTGATGTGCGCCGCGGCCTTCACGCCAAAGCGACGCGCTGAGGCCATTTCCGGCGCGTAAATACGCGTCGGCTCCAGAAGTTCGTCGCCCAGCGGTCGACCAATGGGTCCCGGGTCGGAGTCGAGGTCAAAGCCTCCGTCCGAAAGCACGCGTCGAACGAGACTATACCCGTTGCTGTGCAAGCCAGACGATGGAATGCCGACAAGCTCGTCGCCCACGGAAATCGCCTTCCCGTCGATCAACTCGTCGCGTTCTACCGCGCCGACGCAGAATCCCGCGAGATCGTAATGGCCGGGCGCGTACATGCCCGGCATTTCTGCGGTCTCACCACCGACGAGCGCGCAACCAGCACGGCGGCAACCCTCTGCGACGCCGCTGATGACTTGCTCCGCGACCCCAACGTCGAGCTTTCCAGTGGCGAAATAGTCTAGAAAGAACAGGCACTCTGCGCCGGTGGTCAACACATCGTTGGCGCACATGGCGACGAGGTCGATGCCGATCTTGTCGTGGCGATCGAGTTGCTGGGCCACGAGGAGTTTTGTGCCCACACCGTCCGTTCCCGACACCAGCAGGGGGTCTCGGTACCGTCCTTCCAAGGAAAACAGGCTCGCGAAACCGCCGACGCCTGCCACAACACCTGCCCGCCTCGTCGCCGCTGCAAGCGGGCCAATTCGATCGACGAGCGCGTCGCCCGCTTCCACGTCCACACCGGCTTCGCGGTAAGTCGCCACCGGTTCCTCCGAGGGTGCGGACGCTAACCCGAGCCCGCTTCGCTGCGGAGTCTTTCCAAAACCGCTGCGTAGGCACGGCCATGCCAAACGAGCTCACTGTGCCCGACACCCTTCAACTCTACGTTGGAGAGGTGGGTGTCCCCGGGCCCCGGGCGCAACAAAGCGCACCACCACGGGCAGATGACATCCTCTGCAGACCAGATCGACGTCATCGGGATGTGCTTGGGGAAACTGTCATGGCGCAACGCAGACAACAGCGACGACCAAGGCAACAGTTCCCGCAGCGTTCGGGGGTGGACCCCGACTAAGACCAGCGGGAACGCGAGCAACGCCGTTGGGGTCCCATGGTGCGGCGTTCCGAGCGTGACCACGCTGCGCACACGTTTTTCGCCCCCATGGGCCGCGACCCACTGCCGAGCGACCAGCCCGCCTCGGCTATGGCAGACGACGTGGACACGGCCGAAGTTGTGCCGTTCCCTCAGCCGTTCCACCTTTTCTGCCACCTTCTTGGCCAAAGAATCGATCGGGTGGCTATCAAACCTCGACCACAATCCGCCGGTTTGGAAGGACATGACCCGGAAGCCGTCCTGCCGCAGCCGGTCCTCCATCACGTCCCAGATGTTGCGTGACTGGAAGAAGCCGTGGAGGAGCAGGACGACATCGCCGCCGTCTCCAAAGTCATGCCGCTTTTCTGCAAGGTCGGGTCCGAGGTAACCGCGACGGATGCTTCCAAGCTGATTGCGGATGCGCTGTGCGCCTCCGCGAAACACCGTCATCACGGCGCTACGGCGGCCGCGGGTTCGACGGGGGCCGCAGCTGGGTCAACAGCTGGGTCAATTGGGGCTGGCGGCGGGGGAGGAGGCGGCGCGTCCACGTCACGGCAGCAACGAACGGCGAACGTCGCGTCCGGGAGTTTGCTCGACATGTCCGTCGACTGTGCGCAACGTGTGCCCCGCTCCGGGTTGGCCTTGAGACCGCCCTTGACGATGAAGCGGTCTTTGCCGGGAACCTGGGTGCTCGTCCACTCCGCGAAGTTTCCGGACAGGTCGAAGACGCCGTATCCGCTGTGGCACTCTGCTTTCGTGCCGCTCGCGTACGGTCGTTCGATGCCGGGTCCGCAGAACTCCTCGTCGTACGTGTCACCGTAGGCGTAAATCGTGTTCTTCGGCCCTTTGCACGCTTTTTCCCACTCATTGTCAGTGCAAAGTCGCTTTCCGACTTCCGCGCACATCGCCTGAGCTTCCGATTGGTTGACCTTGTACTTCGGCACCTCACCGACGAGGTTTGGGTGTTCAAAGGCGTCGATCAGGAAGGGTTTGACGTCTACGATCTCGGTCAGATGTTCGGACTCGCGTGCGACGTCGGCCGTTTCAATATTCATGCGTCCGCGAACGTAGGTCCCGCCCGGGATGAAGATCATGTTCTGCGGATGGCGCCCAAGAATCGCCCGCACTTCTTCCGGGGAAACCGCCCGCAGGCCGTCGATCGCAGTCTTTCGAGCTTGGCTGTCTGCCGCCTCGGCCTCTTTAAGTGGGTCGGTCCGGAGGTTGAAGACGATGACGGACACGATTGCGACGAATGCGAGCCCGAGCAGCCACACGATGGGGCTGACCGAGACGCCGTGCGAACGTTCTTCGCCACCGATCTCGTGGAAGATTCGTTGGATGTCGGTGATGAGGTCGCGGGCGGTCGGGTACCGGTCTTCAGGTGCGTTCGCCAACGCCAGCTCGATGATGTTGTCCACGTGGACAGGCAAATCGGCGCGGCGCACCCGAGGCAGCTGAAACGTACCGACAGGCGCGGTGCCTACGAGCATCTCATAGAACATGACTGCGGTTGAGTACACGTCGCACCGGGGCGAAGGTGTTGGCTCAAACGTCTTCAATTCCGGGGCGATATACTGAGCTTCTCCGCGAGCGAACTCATCCTCGGCAAGCATGGCCGCGGGAACGAGGTCCCAAAAGGCGGCGCCCACCAGTTTGACTTGCGCGACGAAGTTCTGCTTCCTTGGACCGGTCCACCGCACATTCACGAGTACGTGCTCGGGTCGCAGCGCACGGAACAGGATGCCGCCATCATGTGCCGCCTGAACGCCCTCTAGGATGCCGAGCGTGATCGCAGCGGCCTCCTTGAGTTCCAGGTTCTTGTTGTCGACTCTGTACTGTTGGAGAAGATCGCGAAGGGTGACGCCTTCGAAGTCCTCCATCGTAAAGTAGGCCACACCCGCGTGTTCGCCCAACTCTCCAAGCCGAATCAAGTTTGTATGTTGGAGATCCTTGGCCTTCTTGAAGGCGGCTAGGATCTCGTCCTTCTGTTCGGGTCCTGCATTTCGAGGGCGCAGGAACAGCATCCGCACGTATTTGGCGGTCTTGATATGTTTGGCGCGGTAACTGACGCCGAGCGGGCATTCTTCGAGTTGATCGACGATCTCATAGCGGTCGGCGATTACGTCTCCGCGGGTGTAGTCCAGTTTCCTCGTGGTCACGGAACCTCAGCTTGGGATCGGCGCGTGCGGACGGATCTTGACCGCTCGGCAACTCTACCACGTTGCCTGCCCCGGCGCCTTTCGGTCAAGACCGACGCAGACTGAAGAAACGAAGGAAACCAAAGAGGCGACGCCTCCATGCGCCGAGGTCGATGAGACCCGCGAAGAACACATGAAGTCCCAGCGCACCAAACAAAGCCGCGCCGGCACCTAGGGACATCAAGCCGAGCAGGCCGAAGATCGGCACCTCCCAAGGTTCGGGGGACCACGCTGCCAGAAAGAGCATGGAGCCCAGCGTCACGGTCGTGGCGAGCGCTGCCAACGACAAACGTAGCACAGCGGCGCGAATCTCTTCGCGGAGTCGATGGGAGTCCGGGTCGCGGGTAATAATGGTGATCGTGCCGGCTTCGACGTCCATCATGAACTGCGCGAGGTACTGCGGAACGTCGCGGAAATGGCCCTGCGCTTGCAGCATCAACCGGGCCGTATCGTGAGCCACACGATCGGGGCTGAACCGCCGTTCGACCAACCTTTGCGCATAAGGTCGCACTTCGGCCACGATGTCCACACCGGGAAGCAACCCGCGAATCGACCCTTCGACCAGCGTGATCGCACGCGACAGTACGGCGAATTCGGGCGGGAGGCTGATGTGGTACTTTGTGCACAGTTGCACAACTTCCATGAACGTCGTGCGGTTTGCCAGATCGTCCAAAGATGCCCCGTAGTACCGGGTCATGTTGCGATCCAGCTCCTCAGTGAATGCCCGAAGGTCTACGCGCCCTTTCGTTGCTCCCGCCCGGTAAACCGACATCGCCAACGTTTCGGCGTCACGGAACACCATGCTCGTGAACACGTTGATCAGCGTGTCCTGCATGGCACCCGACAGCTGTCCTACAAGTCCGAAGTCGAGGTAGACGAGCCGGTCTTCGGTATCGACGAACAGGTTTCCGGGGTGTGGGTCACCATGAAAGAGCCCGTGCTCGAACACCTGACGGTAAGTGGCTTCCATCAAGCGATGAGCGAGCTTGCGGGCGCGTTCACCTTTCCACTCGTGCAGCGCGACCGAAACGGGATCGCCGATGATGCGCTCCATCACCAACAAGCGCCGGCTGGACCATCGAGGGTAGACCAAGGGCACGGTAACGCCGTCTAGATCAGCCATCTGCCGCGCGATTCGTTCGGCGTTGTGTAGCTCCTCCGTGAAGTCGAGCTCTTTGTGGATGGCGACGTCAAACTCGCGCACGATCGCTGTGGGCGTCAAAAGGCCCGGGATCGCCACGCTGCCCTCGACCAATTGTGCGAGGGCGTACAGGATGTGCATGTCGCTGCGGATTCGGCGTTCGATCCCGCGCCGCTGCACTTTGATGGCGACCTCTTCGCCTGAAACGAGTCGCGCCCGGTGCACCTGGGCGATGCTGGCGGAACCTAACGGGAGGTCATCGATCTCGGTGAAGACCTCGGCGACAGGCACCGGCAGCTCCGACTCCAACACGCTGCGGAAGTCCTCGGGCGACATCGGCGGCACGCGATCTTGCAGCGATTCGAACTCCGCTTGGAGGTCGGGTGTCAGGATGTCGGGGCGAAGCGCGAGCACCTGGCCGAGTTTTACGAAGGTCGGGCCCAGATCCACGAGTACCTGCCGAACGCGGCGGGCAAATGGGGCCGTCTGCGCCTCCGCATTTCCGGGCGCCGGCGGTGCAGCGAGCCCAAGCAAGGTGAGGATGTGGCCGAAACCATTCTTCGCCAGCACCAAGCTGATCTCGTTGACACGAGGCAGGTCGGAGATCACGAGGTTGCGTGGAGGCGTTGCGGACATGGCTGTAGACGGCTGACTAGCCTTCCTGGCCTCGGACTGCCCCGTTAGGGGCGCGCCCGCGGAGATGAGAATGGCTGAACAGCGCGCAATCACGCCCCGAGCGACCGACTACGCCCAATGGTACCTCGACGTGATCGACGGGGCCGACCTTATCGACGATGTGCCCGTCCGCGGGTGCAAGGTCCTCAAACCGAACGGTTTCGCGATCTGGGAGGCCATTCAGCGCGACTTGGATCGACGGTTCAAAGAGACGGGCCACGTCAATGCGTACTTCCCACTGCTCATCCCGATGTCCTTCTTGTCCAAGGAAGCGCAGCATGTGGAGGGTTTTGCCAAGGAGTGTGCGGTGGTCACACACCATCGGCTGCGGGCGGTCAAAGGGACCGACGGCACGACTCGCGTAGAGCCCGATCCGACTGCAAAACTTGAAGAGCCCTACGTCATCCGCCCCACGTCGGAAACGATCATCTGGCATTGTTATGGGCGATGGATCGACAGTTGGCGTGACCTGCCGATTCTCATCAACCAATGGGCGAACGTGGTGCGTTGGGAGATGAAGACGCGTCCTTTCCTGCGGACGACCGAGTTCTTGTGGCAAGAAGGCCATACGGCGCACGCTACTCGCGGCGAGGCCGTCGAGGAGACTCTGCGAATGCTCGGCGTCTACGCGGATTTTTGCCGCGAGGTGCTTGCGCTGCCGGTCGTGCAGGGACGCAAGTCCGCTTCGGAGCGATTCGCGGGCGCCGAGGACACCTATGCGGTGGAAGCGATGATGCAGAATGGCTGGGCCTTGCAGGCAGGTACCAGCCACTTCCTTGGGCAAAATTTCGCGAAGGCGTTCAACGTCACCTTTCAATCCCAGGCGGGCGAACGAGACTTCGTGTGGGCGACGTCGTGGGGGGTGTCGACTCGCCTCATTGGTGCCGCGATCATGGCGCATTCGGATGACGCGGGCTTGGTATTGCCTCCTGCTGTCGCGCCGATCCAAGTCGTCATCATTCCGGTGTACCGAGACGAAACGCGCGCAGAAGTTGTCGCTGCGTGCGACGTTATTGCTGCGTCCCTCAAGCATCGCTTTAGGGTTCGGGTGGACGACCGGGACTCGATGCGCCCCGGCGCCAAGTATTTCGAGTGGGAACGTAAAGGGGTGCCTTTGCGCCTCGAAGTCGGGCCTCGAGACCTCGCTGCTGGCACGCTTCAGGCCAAACTACGCACGGCGTCTGCCAAGCTGACCCTGAGCCTGCAAGACGTCGTTCAAGAAGCGGCCAGGTTGCTCGACCAGTGTCAGCTCGACCTGTACGAAGCGGCACTGGCTCGCCAAAACGCGCGCACGTTTACGGTGTCGTCGCGTGCTGAGTTCGATTCGCGGCTGGATGAGGGAGGCTTCGTTCAAGTTGCTTGGGGTGGAGACAGCGACGACGAGGCCAACATCAAAGAACAAACGCGCGCCACAATCCGAGTCCATCCCTTCGACGCTGAAGTGCCGACCGGGCTGTGTCCGCTCACGGGCAAACCTGCCAGGGAGATGGCCCTCTTCGCCCGGGCTTACTGACGTGGCCGACGACCTGTTTGGGGGCCATGCCGCGTTGTATGCGTCGGTGCGCCCGTCCTACCCGCCGGAGCTCATCGACTGGGTTGCGGCTCAGTGCCAAAACCGGTCGCGAGCGTTGGACGTGGCGACGGGCAACGGACAAGCCGCCCGCGACCTCGCGGAACATTTCGACGACGTCGTGGCTATCGACGTTTCCGACGCACAGCTCCGCGAAGCAAAGCCGCACCCGCGCATTCGGTACGCTGTGGCTTCCGCGGAATCCACGGGCTTGGCTGACCGATCCGTGGACCTTGTCGCCGCGGCCCAAGCGTTGCACTGGTTCGAAAACGCTGCGTTTTCCGCAGAGTTGACGCGTGTCCTTCGTCCGGGTGGTGTATTCGCGGCCTGGGGCTACGCGTTCTTCCACATCGACGACGACGTCGACAGCGTTCTCCGACTCGCGGTTCTCGACGTCATCGAGCCGTACTGGCCCGCGCGTTCCAGGGTTCTGTGGGACGGGTGGACCTCCGTGACGCTACCGGGAACCCCCATCGAAACGCCGTCGTTCGAAATGAACGAGGTTGTGACCCTCGATTCCTTGTGGAAGTTCATGTCGAGTTGGTCTGGATGGCAACGCGCCGTGGCCGCAGGTGTGGCCGTGGACGCGGGGCGGGAGTTGGTCGAGGAGGTGTGGGGAGACGGCTCGCCCCGTACGAAACGCACGCCGCTAATCTTTCGGGCGACACGTTTGGGCTGAAGGCTAGCAGCCTGTCGGAGATAGCGGTTCCGGCGAGACGAGCTTGCTCGTTTCGGCAGAGAGCGGTGAGCACCGTCGCGAGGGAGGTGAGGCCGCCGCCGGACGAGGAACGGGGTGCAACCCGAGGGAAGGCGTGCTTGACGCACTCGAAGTCCCGCGGATGGCATCGCCTCCCGCAGCAGGTGCGCAATCTCCGACAGGCTTGCTAGCCGGGCGAAAAGATGAACGGGTAGCTGACGATGACGATGCCGCCGCCCTTCGGCTCGGGGAACTGCATCCTCAAGAAGCGTTGCACGATGCACTGTTCGACGGCTGCGTTGTTCATCGTTGTGGACTTTGACGACGCCGTAGACACCGTGCCGTCTTT
>CAMASI010000077.1 GCA_945861065.1 Klebsiella pneumoniae
TCGGTGTCACCACGCCCCCTGTGGGCGCCGCGCTCGCAAACAGGCAAAGTTGGGCCGGGAATCGACGCCTCGAATGCATGACTCGCATGCTTCAACGCCAGATAATTCTCGACTGAGCAGACGTCGGGATCCAGCGCAGAAGTTCTATAAGCGTTCGCCCATCCCGAGGTACCGCTGGCGACATGAGCGCCCAGCGCCGCGGGCCAGCCGGAGCGCCCACCCGCCGAGCGGCCACCACAGCGCCCTGAGCGTCGACGACGCCCAGGCTTGACGCGCAACAACCACGCTGGGCTGTCGCGCGCGGGGTGCTCAGGGGGTGCGCAAGCGCGCCAGACCTGCCAGACCTCGCGGTACCTCGCCAGACCTCACGCCGTCGCCCAAAGAACCAGCCAGGAACACCACAAACCAGCATTCTGCAAGACCTCAAGACCTCTCCCCCGCTCCCTGAAGCCGGGATCCTCGAAACCCAACGATCGCACCACCGCATCCCAAACGGGAGATCGTCTCAACAAGATCATTCCCCTGATGTAGAGGGGGGGCAGGTGGTCTGCCAGGTCTCGCACGGATCAAAAGAGACGTAAGCAGGCAGCGTTTTCGCGAATCTGCCAAGGTCTGCATAGGTCTCGCAGGGTCTTGCAACGACCAGCACCCGTCGCGATCTTCAGGTACACTGACCACCGCATCCCTCGCCTCCCGCTCGCTCCTTCACCTTGACCCACCGAGATCCCCGTGAGCCGCCTCGACCTCCGTCGTTTCGCACGTCCCGACACGCTCAAGGCCGTCGACCCGACGCTCCTGAGAACCTTCCTCCGCGCCACGGCAGCGGACTACCTTCGCGCCTTCGACCTCGACGCGGACCCCCTCGACTACGACGCGCTCAGCGAGGCCCTGGCGACGCCCGCGCCCGGCTACCCGGTCGATTTGGCCGAGGCCCTTTACTTCGCCAACGACTTCGCGAAGGACCGGAACGCCTGCGAATTCCTCCTGGACCGGGCGACGGCTGCTGGCCTCGTTCAGCTCGACGTCGCCCCGGCGCACGCGCTCGCTCCAGTGGCGCTGGTGCTCGCCCTGTGGATTCTCCCGGTCGGGCGCCAGGTGGTGTGCGATGTCCACGCGGAGCACTGCACCGCGCACCCGAGGTCATTCGAGGCGTGGCAGCCGGCCGACGACGCCATCGACAGCTTGCCGATCATCGACGCCGACGGGCTCGCGCGCTTTACGAGCAACATGGACGCCTTCTTCCGATCGCGACGCGGCCTCGCCGGCGGCGTCAAGGTCTTCCGCGTCAATCGCGGCGCGTCAACCTGGGTCATCGTCCGCCAGCCCGCGCCCTGGGAGCGCCGCACGTATGTCGAGTCTGGTGGGTCCGAGACCACCAAGCAAGGTCACCCCGAGGACTACGACGTCCTGATCTACACGCCCGAGTATGACGAGTTGGCGATCCACGCGGCGAGCAAGGCGGAGGTGGACCGCTACCGTGATGCATTCGGCCTTTGCTTCTGCGGCGACCTGAATCGCTTCTCGACACCCGTCCGGATGAACCTTGAGCCGTTGCGCACGCTCGGTTCGGCCGCCCTCTCGGTGGACGGCGTGGACGGCGTCCACGAGATCGCGTGGGTGGAGGTCGGATTCGCCTTCCACGGCGCCAACGACGACCGCATGATCCGCAAGTCCAAGGACCTGTTTCTGACCCACAAGGGCCATCCCCTCCCGCGTGGAACCATTCAGCACGCCGTGTTCGCGGTGAAGCTGGGGCCTGACGGGCCGCTCTGCTCGGTCAGGGTCTACGCCGGTGCGCGCACCAGCTACACCCGTGACGCCGTGCACGACGGCATTCGCAGGTGGTTGGACGTCCGCGGATTCACTCGCCGTCGCACTCAAACCACCAACGGTGGGACCGGCGTCGAAACCTGGCCCCAGATCGCGGCCGAGATCGATCGGGTGATGCCCGCCGCTGAATGGAGCGAAGTGCTCGGCCCTACCATCGGCGTGACCCGCGCCCTACTGCGACCACAAGGAATGCCGTCGCCTACGATGGCGTGCGGGATGAACGCCTTCGGGTGCCGTCGCATGCTCGTTGGCTGCGACGACGACTTGCGCCCCCGGTACCGATGTGGTCGGGAACCGACCGCGTGCGACGCCGTCACCGTGGAACGGGGCGTGGCTTCTGGCCAGATGCTCAGCGGTGACGCAATCGCCGACAGGCTTTCAATGGCGCTGGCCCTGGACGAGGCCCCCACCGAGGTGCCAGAGCCAGACGTTCGCCTCTGGCGACTCGGCTCCCGGCACATCGGGGGCGTGGCGGTCGAATTCTGGTTCACGCCTGCGGTCGATGAGCAGCCCGTGCTTGCGGCAATCGCCGCGGTGCTCTCGCGACACAAGGCGAGGGTCGCATGCCTGTGGGTGCCGAGCACAGCGAACCTGCCTGCGCGGGTGCTCACCGCCCACCAGGTCGAGTTCGTTGGCGTGCATGCCCTGAACGAATGCGCAACCGAAGGCAGCGAGGGCATGAAGCTCGACCTTTAGCCCTTTGTCCACCAGTTTCGCCACCCCCTGCGGTCGGCCGACCCGCTCGATTTCTGCGGGGACCGCTTCGACCTCGTCCTGGACCCGGCCGAACGACGCTACTGGTTTGCCGGCGAGTTGCTGGCGTTCAATCCCGGCGACCGAGTCCCGCCGGTGCTGCTCGAAGTGCTCGCGGCTCATGCCCGCGGACACATTTCCTTCGACCTCTTCCACGCAGCACGTCCTTCACAGGTCCCCCCTGGCTCTGGAGGTTCGTTCCGGAAACACGGGGATGCATTGAAAAAGCTCCTTCGGGGGGCAGCAAGGAAACCGCCCCGCCCTCGGCCTGACCCCGTAGCGAACGGACCGGCAGGCTCCATTGCCCTGCAGATCGACGACGCACGCATCCTGTGGTGGCCAGACAGAAACACCTGAGCGCGCAAGGGAAAGTTGACGGAAATCCTGACCCGTTCCTGGCCTTAGACTTTCCGGTGCGACGGCGTGGTCGAGGCCGTAGTCCCGAGCACATGAAACGCCGCGTACCGCACCCATGCGCTGACGCCCAGCCAACCCGCCGTGCCGCCACCCCCCCTGGGGGGCGAGCATGACCCGCCGCCCCCGCCCATCCGGCCTCCCGCCCGAGGTCGCCGCCGCCGTGCGTTCAGGCTTCGAGCTGCTTTACGACCGTCCCCTCGCCGACGCCGAGGTGGGCGAGGTGGCCGACAACCTCCGCCGCTTCCACGCCGTGCTTTCGGCGTGGTCCCGCTTGCCCCCCTCCAACGATGCCCCCAACACCCCACCGAGGACTTGCGATGCGACGACGCCTGACAATCATCCTGCTGTTCCCTTCGCCACGGCGTGATCCGGGTGAAAACCGCTCCGCGCGGTCCGCATTCCCTAAGAACGAGGCCCCGAATCGACCCGTTGACGATCCGGCTTTTCGGCGCCCGGTGATGACGGCCGCCGCAGACACCGAACCGCCGGAAGCCGCGTAGATGCCACCGTCGCGCGCCGACATCGAGCGCTCGCTCGACGAGGTCACGCGCCCCGCGCTGGCCTACATCTGCGCGCTTCATGCCAGTATCGGCGGGCAGACCGAAGTCCGCATCGTCTCGCCCGGCAGAGTGTGGTCCGCGCGCATCGGCCCTGGAGACATCGATGCCATGATCGATGCCCTGCGCCCCGTGACCGCCACGCCTCGGCCAAACGTTCCTCGCGACGACTACCCACGCGCGGGCGAACTCAACGTCTACGTCACCCTTGGCGCCATTCGGGTCGGCGCACCGGGCAACGTCGGCCTACCCATCCGCCGCGCGTTTGAGTCCGCCAAGGACTGCGACGTCGTCGGCTCCCCTTGGCTTGTCGTCGACGTGGATCCCGAACGCGACCCAAAGGGTCGATCCGCGACCGACGTCGAGAAGGCAGCTGCGCGCGACGTCGCCGATCGTGTTCGCGAAGCGTTCAGGGAGCGTGGCGTGCCCTCCGCGCTCGCGGACAGCGGCAACGGGTGGCACGTCCTGGTGCGCACACTGCCCGCGATTGGCGATGCCGTCAGTCAACACGCCATCCAGTTCAAGGCGCTGCTTGCAGGCCTCGAGGCGCGGTTCTCGACGCCGGCGGCCAAGGTGGACAAGGGCATCCACAACCCCTCCCGAATCATCAAGCTCTACGGGACGCCGTCCGCCAAGGGCAACGACACGCCAGAAGCGCCCCATCGCTTGTCCCACCTGGATGTCACCAGTTTGCCTGAAGAAATCGACCCATGGCCGTTCCTGGCCGACCTCATGCAGGTTCCGGGGACGTCACCGCCGGGCCCTGCGACACCGATGCCGGAGCGCTCCAGCCGACCCGCAAACCCCGTGTGGGACGCCTGGCGCAAGCAGGCGCTCTCGGCACTCAACCTTGAACAGGTCTACGGCGACTGGCTCACCGGCAAGGTCCGCCGAGGGGGTTGGCGGGAGTGCCGGGACCCGTGGTCTCCAAGCGGCGACAAGAATCCTTCGGCCGGCGTCATGGACAACACAGGCCAGGCCGAGCGGGGGACCTTTCACAGCTTCCGGACCAGTGAATCCATTTCGGTATTCGATTTCCTCGTGCGCCAGGGGCAGGCCACGGATTTCACGTCCGCCTGTGCTGTCGTCGCGGACTGGACGGGCATCGCCCTGCCTGCGTGCGCCCGACCGAAGCCACTAGGCGACGTCGACGGGTTCGCCGCCGCGTGGTCCGCGGCCACAACGGACCAGCGAACGGAGCTGCTCGCCGAGACCCTGCGACGCATCGTGGACTCCCGGCGATCGAAAAGGCGCCCCTGTTGGAGAAGGTGCGCGAAGCCACCGGCTTGCCCAGCCTGACGTTCAAGGGCGCGGTCATCGAAGCCAGGCGCGCGCTCAGCAAAGCGCGACGCCAGGAGCAGCGGCAATGCCCCCGACCCGCTCGCCCCGAGGTCTCCGTGATCAAATACACCGTAAATCGCGACATGGTCGCCCAGGTCAACGCCCAGCTCGTCGAGGCCATCTCCCCCGCCGACCGTTTCTACCGATCGCCCACCGGCCTGGTCTTCATCCACAAGGGTATCGGACCCACCGTGCTCGATGAGCGCAACCTGCCGGGCAAGCTCAACGCATTCGTCGAAATCGCCTTCACGCGCGTGACCGAGGACGGCCCGACCTTCGAGCGCTACGGTCCATTGACGCAGGAATTGTCCCGCACGCTGGTCCATTGCCCGCGGTTCCGCAGCTCACTCCCCCTGCTCCGCTCCTACGTCCGTTCGCCCGTGTTCAGTACCCAATGGAGCCTCGTCAGCACCTTCGGCTGGCACGCCGACTGCGGCACATTCTACGACGGCACCGACATCGCGCCCCGCGCCGGTACTGCCGCTCTCGACGCTATCACCCGCGGGTTTCATTGGAAGGGTGACGCCGATCGCGTCGGATTCATCGGCGCGTTGCTCACCATGCTGACCATCCCGCACTGGACCCGAGGACACCCCTTCGTTGTGGTGAACGGCAACAAGCCCGGCGTCGGCAAGAGCACGCTGGCCCGCGTGCTCGCGGCCATCATCGAAGGCGCCACCCCTCCGACGATTTCGTACAACACCAACGACGAGGAGTTCGAAAAGCAGATCGCCACCCGGGTCGAGGCCGGCGACCGCGTGATCATCGTCGACAACGCCAAATCTGCGACCGGAATCTCCAGCCCGGTCCTCGAACGGTGTGTGACCGACGCGCAGGTGTCGTTCCGGCGCCTTGGCTCCAATACGGCAATCACGCGGGCCGAAAACGACATCCTGTTCCTGCTGACCGCCAACACCACCCAACTCGGGCCCGACCTGCGCCGGCGAGCCTTGCCGCTCAACCTCGAGGTGAACGGCAGCGTGCGCAACACGACCTACGCCGTGGACGACCCCGTGGGCCTCGCTCTCCGGACCCGAACCGAGGTCCTCGGCGAACTGGCACACATGGTGTCGGCCTGGGTCACGGCCGGCCGCCCCATGCCCGAGGACCCCGCACGGCACAGCACGGGTCAGGCGTGGGCCGGCACGATCGACGCCATCCTGCGCTTCAACGACATGCCCGGTTTCCTCTCGAATTTCTCCGAGTCCGAGCACGCCTTCGACCCCAAGTACGCGCTCATGCAGGACGTCGTGACGCAGCACTACGTCTTCGCCGGCGGCCACGCGAAGGACTGGGCGCCGGTCCTTCGCGAAGGGGCGTTGCGCGAAATGCTGCACGATCGCACCGGACGGCCAAGAGCGGAGCGCAGCCAATGCACCCTCATCGGCAACCTGTTCCAGCAGTACGTCGACGAGGAGATCGACAGCTCCGTCGGCAAGTTCACGCTCACGGAAGAACGGCCTCGCGGCCAGCCTTTCTACAAGCTCGAACGCCTCGTGGAGTAATTCCCTGTTGCCAAACCTGAAATATTACGTCAACTTGCCGCCGTCCGGAGGTCCCATGCCCGTCCGCCCTCGCCGCTCCACCCGCCCCAGCGCCCGTGCTACCCGCGCCGCCGCTGTCGCCGCCGCCACCGAGACCCGCCAAGCGGTGCTGTACGCCCGCGTCTCCAGCCGGGCCCAGGAGCGCGAGGGTTTTTCCATTCCTGCCCAGCATGCCCTGCTGCGCGACTACGCAGCGAGCCACGGCATGACGGTCGTCGAGGAATTCACCGACGTGGAAACGGCCAAGCGTTCCGGCCGCTCCGCCTTCGGCCAGATGCTCGCCCTGCTCAAGAAGCGCCTACCGAAGCCGCCGGTCATCCTGGTGGAGAAGACCGACCGCCTGTACCGCAACCTCAAGGACTGGGTGACGCTGGACGAGATGGGCGTCGACATCCATTTCGTGAAGGAGGGGGTGGTCCTCTCCGACAGCGCCCGGTCGTCGGACAAGTTCATCCACGGGATCAAGGTGCTGATGGCCAAGAACTACGTGGACAACCTCACCGAGGAGATCAGAAAGGGGATGAAGCAGAAGTGCGAGGAGGGAGGCTACCCGAGTATTGGTCCCGTCGGGTACGTGAACCGACGGGAGAACGGGCGCTCCCACCTCGAACTAGACCCCGAGCGCGCTCTGCTCGTGCGGACCATGTTCGAGACCTACGACCGCGGCCAGCACAGCGTCGAGCGCCTGGTCGATCACGCCCAGGCCATCGGGCTGCACGGCCAGCGGGGCGGCACCATCGGGATGAGCGCCATCCACCGGATGCTGCGCAACCCCATCTACGCCGGCCGCTTTTTCTGGGGCGGCAAGGAGTTCGCCAGTACCGAGCCGATGATCATCAGCCCGGAACTATTCCAGCGAGTGCAGGACCGAATGGATGGCCGACCCTACACCCGCGCCCGCAACCACGACTTCGCCTTCTCCGGGCTCGTCACCTGCGCCCACTGTGGTTGGGCCGTCGTCGGGGAGCTGAAGAAGGAGCGCTACATCTACTACCACTGCGTCAAGCGATGCCAGCGCGAGTCCTTCGTGAACGAGGCCACGCTTTCACGGCTGTTCTGCGACCAGGTCAAACGCCTCGTGTTCCCTGAGGCCATCCGTGAGGCCTTCGTGGCCTCTTTACGCGACAGCCGCCGCGACATCGACACCGACCTTCGTGTGCGCGCGTCGGCGGCTCAGGCCCGCGCTGAGCGCCTCGGCAAGCTCATCGCCGCCGCCTACGAGGACAAGCTCGAAGGCCGCATCGACGACGCATTCTTCCAGGGCAAACGCGCCGACTGGGAGCGCCAACGCTTCGACGCCCTGGAGGAGGCGAAGCGGCTCGCCACGGTGGACGCCAAAAGCATGGACGTGGGCATCCAAGTCTTCGAACTCGCAAACCGGGCGTACGACCTGATGATTCAGCGGTCGGCCGTTGAACAGCGCCAATTGCTCGAAGTGCTTGTATCGAACTGCACTCTCGGCGAGGGAAGGCTTACCATGGAATGGCGGAAACCCTTCGATGTACTGGTACAATCCGAAGAGGCCGCCCCGCTCGGAATCGACGAAAGCGATCCCAAAACGGGGGGTCCTCCCGAGTGGTGGAGGCGGCGGGAGTCGAACCCGCGTCCGAAATAGCCGACCCGACGCATCTACGTGTGTAGCCTCCCTTTCATCCCCAGCCGCCCGGGAGGCAGGACGGCATTTAGGGCGACGGCGACTGTGTGGAGTTTATCGTCCTCTGTGCACTGCACCGCGCACACACTCGGGACTATCCAAGTCGTTACACGCCCAGGTGCGGCCCTTGGCAGCGATGCACCCAAACGGCCGGGACCCCGAAGGGCCCGGAGCGATAGCTGTTTAGGCTACCGCCCGCGCGGCGAAATAGTCGTTGTTGTTGGCGACTGTGTTTTGCCCGGGTTGGTTCAGGTGACCGGACGTCCCGACACGCAGCTTCGTAATCACAGCGACCCCGTCGAAGCCGGTGCGCCCCCAAATTCTGGTTGAACTGCTCGCCCAGGCGACGGACCCGGCACGCCCCCGCAACATAGCACGTCCGCCGCGCTCACTCGCTCCCAAACACAAACGGGTAGGTCACCTTCGTGACCCCGTCCGGCGGATCAAAAGCCAACTCCGCCATCGCGCCCAGCAAACAGTCCTCGAATTCCGGCGCGTCCGTCGGGGCTCCCGCCACGTCGGCCTCCACCACCTCACCGACCTCGTCTACCGTCTCGATTGTGAACGCCACCACGAAGCGCCCGGCAAGCTGAGGATCCGCGACCAAAGCAGCATCATAGCAGGCCCTCACCTTGGGCAACGCCTCCGCCACCGCGCCCTTGATTCCATCCGCCGAGATCGGCCACACCGACTGGCCCACGCCAGCGACCGACGCAAAACCGCCAACGCTGCCCGCTTCGCCCACCGTCAACGCACTCGAGGCAACCCCAGGGCTCGCCACCGCCTCCTCCCGATGTCGTTTGCCCTGCCGCAAACCCGCAGCTCCGACGGGCGCCGAAGCGCGCAATACCGGCTCCGACTGACTCACCGACGGAGCCACGCTCGGTTGCACCCACAACCCAAACAACACGCCCGCCACCAACGTCAACACCAACAGAAGCACAACACGTCGCATGCCGTCCGCTATCCCAAGGATACGCCCGCACCATGTGTGGTCGTTTCGCCCTTTCCGCCCCCGCGAGCGCCATCACCGAGGTGTTTCAGGTCGATATCCTCCCCGACCTGCTGCCCCGCTACAACGTCGCGCCTACCCAACAGGTTCCCGCCATCGTCGCCGCCGACGGCATTCGCTCGATGCGCAGGTTCCGCTGGGGCCTCATTCCGCCATGGGCGAAAGACAAGAAAATCAGCGCCTCGCTCATCAACGCCAGGGGCGAGTCCGTCCACGAAAAACCCTCCTTTCGTTCGGCCTTCAAACGCCGCAGATGCCTGATTCCCGCCGATGGTTTCTATGAATGGAAACGCGACGGCAAGCTCAAGATCCCCCATCTGATCGGCCTGACCGCCGGCCTCCCCTTCGCCATCGCCGGCCTTTGGGAGCGCTGGCATGACCCGGAAACCAACGAGGACCTGCATTCCTGCTGCCTCGTGACCACCGGCCCCAACAGCCTGATGGAACGCATCCACGACCGGATGCCCGTCATCCTTCCACAATCCGCTTGGGACCGCTGGCTAGACCCCAACAACGACGACGTCGTTAGCCTCCGCGAACTCCTCGTCCCCTACCCGGCGGAGCTGATGACAGCGAGAACCGTGAGCAGCCGTGTGAACGACGCGCGTAAAGAAGGGCCAGACAACCAGCGTCCGTACGATCAAAGTGCATGATGTGAGCCACCCTCACATCAGCCTGTGAGCCACCCTCACATCACCGCACGCCCCGCCCGTCCATCGCCGCCACCAACCGCCGCCAGTCCTGGACCGTCGTATACACCTGAGCGGAAATCCGGCACCAGCACCGACCCGCAAACGGAAAGATCGGGACCTCCACCCGGTGACGCGCCACCAGGGCATCGTGAATCGCAGGCCCCTCGGTAGGCACCGCGTGAAACGGCAACTCCAACGTCTGCAGCGCTGCCAACATCGATGGCGGCGCCACCGGCGGTGTGCCCCAGGCAGCAACGATGATGGCCTCCGCCTCCCGTCGCTTGGCCGACTGCACGGCTCGAATCGCGGAAAAACCGCCTAGGCGCCGCTCGGCAAATTCAATCGCCGCCGGAACACACAGCGCAGGCGACGGATCTCGCGTACCGGTCCAATCGAATTCCTCATGAAATCCAAGGCCGTACCCGTGTGAAATCACCAACGGCCGAATCGCCGCTTGCCAATCCCGCCGTACCCATAGAATCGCGCACCCCTTCGGCGTAAACAACCATTTGTGCAGATTCGCAACGTACCAATCCGCGTCCAGCGCGGTCAGATCGACGTCCACCTGCCCCGGCACATGCGCCCCATCCACCAAAATAGGGACGCCCGCTGCACGACACATCGCCACGATTTCCTGGACCGGAAACACCAAACCTGTCGCCGAGGTCACGTGGTCCACGACCACAAGCCGAACGTCTGATGTCAGCGCCGCCCGCAGGGCTTCGACCACGACCTCCGGACCGGCGATCGGAAACGCAACGTCCGCCTCACGGACCGTCCCACCGCCCTTCCCGGCGAAATGCCGCATCGCATTGCGCACCGCACCGTACACGTGGCTCGTCGTGAGCCAAACGTCCCCGGGACGCACGGGCAAAGAGGCCAACACCGTGTTGACGCCCGTTGTCGCGTTGTCCACAAAGACGATGTCGCGTCCCTTGGCCCCGAGGATTTCCCCAACCGCCGACGCCGCCTCACGCAGCCTCGGCCCCACGGAAAGCAGGTACGCAACAGGTTGAAGCTCCATCCGGTCTTGTTCCGCTCGCTGCACCTCCAACACCTCGATCGGCGTCGCCCCAAACGAACCGTTGTTGCAGAAGGCAACGTCCGGGTCGAGCCGCCAGTGGTGTCGCACGTTCAATCCATCCTCCATCGGCACCACCCCTTTTGACCCGCGTTAGCGGCAGCGGCCATGCGCAGTTCGGTGTTTCGCGACGGCCTATTCGAGGGCACCGTGGCCCTCGTCACCGGTGGGGGCACGGGCATCGGCGCGGCCACAGCGCGCGAGCTCGCCTACCTCGGCGCCACCGTCGTCATCGCAAGCCGCAAAGAGTCCAACGTCGGTCCCGCCGCCGCCTCCTTGTCCGCCGAAACGGGCCGCACCGTGGAGCCTCTTCAGCTCGACATTCGCCAACGGCTTACGGTGGAGGCAGCAGTCGCCGAAATCGTCGCTCGCCACGGGAAGATCGACCTGCTCGTCAACAACGCAGGGGGCCAATTCCTGTCCCCCGCAGAGGCCATCGTTGGCCGCGGCTTCGAATCAGTGGTCGCGAACAACCTGACAGGCACGTGGAACGTCACACGCGCAGTGGCAGACGCCTCCATGTTCGCGAACGGCGGGACCATCATCAACGTCACCATGGTGACCCACGTGTTCCCGGGTATGGCACATTCAGTGGCCGCTCGGGCAGGGGTCGAGGCGATGAGCCGCACCCTCGCCGTCGAGTGGGCGTCGCGCGGGATCCGAATTGCCAACGTGGCCCCGGGGTTCGTCGCCAGCAGTGGAATTCGCCGGTACCCGAACGGAATAGCGTTGATCGAACATATGCAGACCCTCGTCCCGATGAAACGGCTCGCTACCCCGCAAGAAATCGCCGGCGCCATCTGCTTCCTAGCCAGCCCGGCGGGCGCCTACGTGACTGGGCAAACGCTGGTGGTTGACGGCGGGAAATCGTTGTGGGGAGATTCGTGGCCAATACCCAACCACGACCCAATGCCCAGCGTGGTACTGCATCGTGACCCCTGGGAGCCTGAGGATCCGTGAAGGACCAGAAAGAAATCAACTTTGTACCCATCCCCCCACCGCCTGCCCCGCAGCGCAGGCAGCGCAGCGCTTCCTTCGCCGCCTCGGGCCAGAAACGGACCCGTTATCACCTGCCGGACAGGATCGATTCCGGCAGTCCAGTCGGCTACCGACGCCGGAATTCTTTTACGGAGAATGAGGCGCGCACGGCGCTGCGCCTCCTGTCACTGCGCAACCCATCGACGTTCCTACCAGGGCCAGCGCTGACAGACGGAGAATTGTTTGACGAACTTTCTCTGGGAATCCTCTCCTCACGACAATCCACAAACTTCCGCGGCCATCGATGCACAATTCTCGGACCCGCGGACGCTGACCTGGTCGATGAGCTCGTGGGACGGCTCGGGATTGCGTCTACCGCGCCAGGGGCGTCTCATGTCCACCTGGTATTTTCTCGCCCGTACCGGACCCCCTTTACAAAACTGCTCACGTTTATCGGGCACAAATGGTATATGAGCCTCCCGAGCGTGCTCCTTCGCGCATGGCGCAAGCGCTACCGTCACATGGACGATATCCCAAGTATTGGATTTCTTCGCGACTTACATTTGGGCATTTTGGCGGACGGCATGGAACGCGCCGCGCTACTCGCTTCGGGTGGAAGCCGCCGCGCGTTGGTGACCCACGTGCTGCCCGACGCCGACGTGGGTCCGTTGGAGGAACTCGGTGGCCTCAGTTTCGCAGATCGCGCTGCGGGCTGGCGCCTTTCCCTCATTGCGCGGGTTGGCTACGTACCTCCAGACGAACGGATGGACGTGACGCCCGAAGTATTTCGACGCATCGGTGCGAATCTGCTCTCATTTCGATCCGAACGTGTTCAACCGGGCGTCAATCCGGACCCCGATGCGCCGGAGCCCTATCAGAACCGTCAAGACATGGACGTGCCCCGACCGCTGGTCGAAAGCGCCGGCCGCGCCGCCTTCAACGCATTTTCACACTGGGCTAAGGTGGATCGTGAGACGGCGCGCCGACTTCTGGTCATCGAACGAGTCGATGTCCTGTCCGAAGACGGCAAGGACCGACTCCGAGAAATTCGAAAACACCTGGGCGAGGTGACCGACCGCGTCGTCGAAAACCTGCCATGGTGGGCGGATTGGCCACTGGGCAAGTTGCTGTCGCGCAATGCTGAGCGAGCGCGCAAGGCCTTCGCGCTGGTCGGCCAACGCGTCTACATCGGCGGCCTCTCCAGACGGGCCGTGGCCGAAGCCGGCATTCCTTGGTCCCTGGCTGTGCGCGCCGCCGGTGCGGCCGCATCACGAAGCGCCTTGGTCGCGGAGATCTGCGGCGCGACGGCCATTCCGGACGGCTGCGACATGCTTGCAGGGACCTGCCTGATGGCCGGGCCGGTCAACCAGAACGACATCGGCAAACAATTCTACGGCGCCACGGACCTCCTCTCTGAACGACACCCAGACGCCACCAGTTTGTTGGTGTGGACGCTCAAGGCGAAAACCGTGGCCGACCCCGTTGGAAACGAACAACAGCTGCTGGACCCAGCGCGAAAGGGTGCGCTGGTGGACCTCCGCGCTGCACCGCATGAGTTGTGTTTCATCCGCACAAATGGCCGTTTCTTGCGTTTCCGGGACATCGACGGGAAAACCAGTACCGAGCGCGCGTTTTCCGACGCTTTTCCCCTACTGCTGGACGGCAGCGGTCGCGAAATTCCGGGGAACCGTGGCACCCCGTGGCCCCATCGGTCCGACCCGGTCTGGACAGGTCCTTGACATCCCGTTCGCGCTGATTAGTGAATGAAGCCTCATTCGGGGTGTCCGGTGCATTTTGTCGAAGTCATTCAGTCAGCCCCCAAGCGTGTCGCGCAACGGGGCGAAGCGTTGGGTCAACAGGCCAAAGATCGCGTCGCAGCAGCACGCGCACGGGTCCGCGCGGTTCGAGACGATGGTCGCGTCCGGTTGTGGCGTTTCGAAAAGGCCACGCTGGAAGAAGCACGCAACTTGCTGGGTCGCGCCCCGAAAGCGGCGGTCATCGATCCTGTGAAGGCGCGCCTTGAGCGTTTCGTAGACCGTCGGTTGCATGTTGTGCTCTCCGTGCCCGAGGGCTTCGCAGCCGCAAACGCCAAAGAAGCCGTGACCCTCGTCCGCGGCACTCGCGATCGCGTGGCCCTGCTGTCGATGGTGCGCCACGAAACCGAAGGCAAACACCGCAAGACGGTGATCGACGCTCTGAATATCGCGTTGGCGTGAACGATAAATATGGCGCCATCCTCGATGCGATGATCGAGGAGACCCTTTGCACGCGTGGGATCCACGACGAAGCTATATTCGACGCCATGCGCCGTATGCCTCGGCACCGGTTCTTGCCGCTCGAAGCCCTGCCCGTCGCGTACGACGACCACGCCGTTTCCATCGGATTCGGGCAGACGGCAAGCCAACCGTACGTCGTTGCGTGGATGCTTCAACTCGCCTGCATCCGGCCTGGCCACAGGGTGCTGGAGGTGGGGGTCGGTTCTGGGTGGGCAGCGGCGTTGTGCGCCGCGATGGGGGCCACGGTTTTCGGCATCGAGCGCCACGGGGCACTCGCCTCCCGTGCACGCGCGAGTTTGGCCGCCGCCGGTGCGGACGTGACAGTCAAACACGCCGACGGCTACCTGGGCTGGCCAGAACACGCTCCGTTCGACGCGATTCTCGTCTCCGCGGCGCCGCCGTCGGTGCCACCCGCACTCGTGCAACAGCTCGGAACAGCCGGACGCCTGGTCCTACCCGTCGGAGACAGCCACACCCAGTCTTTGCTGTTGGTCACAAAAAGCAGTTCGAACGACCAAGGCGCCGTCCGTTTCGTGCCCATGACTCCCGGTGTCGAGCCCTAGCCGATTCGTTTGGCGAAATGACGATGGGCGATACCGCCCTCAAAGAACACGGGGCCGTCGCCGAGCCAGCCGAGCCTCTCGTAAAACGGGACGACCGCGAGTTGTGCGTGCAACTCTAAATCGGTCCACCCGTTCCGAGCAGCCACCGCTTCAGCTGCGTCCATCAGCGCCCGGCCCCAGCCCTGCCCTCTTCCGATTGCCAAAACGGCTACCCGTTCCACCTTGCAACGGCCCTCACCCAACGGGCGCAAGCGCAGCGTGCCGAACACCTTGCCGTCGAAGCGACCGAGCAAATGGACACAATCATCGTCAAATCCGTCCACCTCTACGTGGTGCGGCACCCCTTGTTCCCCGACGAAAACCTCTCGCCGCACCGCGAACCCAGCCTCCCGATCCGCAAATCTTGCCTCGACGACCTCGATGGGCACGGCGTCTCCTCACAAGCGATACCCGAAGCCGCTAACCGTATGGTACACGGTCCACGAGGCCAACCCCCCATGGTCCCCAAAACCTTATTCGCGCCCGTTCTGGCGCTGGCAGTTGCCTGCGCAGAGCAGGCGCCGGTAGCGCCGGTCCAGCCCACCGAAGCCGACCTGCCGGCCGAACCTCCCGCGAAACCCAGCGCTGCATCGGAGCCCTTGCGCGCTGTGTGGGCGACCTCGGGCACGAACCCATTCGGCGCCTTCGACGGCTCGGCCGGCACACAATGGACGGCAGAAGGCGACTCAGCCGGCGAGGCCGTCGTCGCCGTATTTGAGCAGCCAGCGTCTTGGTCACAAGTCATTGTCGAATCGTGCCCAGATTCTTCGCCCATGACCATCGACATCGAAGTCGACGCGCGAAGAGTCGGGACCACAGAGGTGCGAGCCGACGCGCCGGGACAAGTCGTTCCAATGGGCGGTGGCGCCCGGGGCTCCGAAGTCCGGGTCCGCATCGTCAACGCCGTTGCGCGACCGTGTATTGCCGACGTTCGATTCGAACGAAGCGGCGCAGCAATCCCCCTGGCGACGCCTCGAGCCGTTCGCGGCACCGTGGGCGCCTCGAGCACGCGCAAACCGTTTCAAGAGGGCTACTCACCCACGCTCTTGGTCGATGGGCGTCCAGACACCGCCTGGGTCGAGGGCGCACCGACCTTGGGGGACGGCGAAACCGTCGAGTTTACGGTAGACGCACCCACCCCCGTACATGCCGTCGAAATCTGGAATGGAGACAGCCGCAGTCCAGACGCATTCGCGGCGCGCGGGGCCGTTCGCCGCTTGCGGCTGTCCGTAGACAACGGCGCCTGGACCGATCTCGCCTACAATGCGACCCTTGGGCCGCAAATCGCAAACCTGCAGGTTCCGCTACGCGGCCGCGCCTTCCGCCTGCAAATCGACGAAGCCGTCACCACCACCCCCGGCAACAAAGACACAGCGATATCCGAAATTCGTTTTCGCGACGGCTCTGGTCCTTGGACCGTTTTACCCGCCGACGCCGATCGACGAATTCGGGCGCTGCGGGTCGAACTCGGCGAAGCACCCGTCGCTTCGCTGCTCGATCGCCGATTCGTACCCCTATGCCAATCTGCGCAGGCGCCGACGACGCTCAAGCTACGCAGCAACGCGACATTTGACGTCGTCACGCGCATCGCGGATTCGCGGCTGGACGACCGCGTCGAAGGCTCCTGGGCACTCGACAGCGAACGAGGTCCGTGGTCAAGGATCGACCTGTGGCAACGAACGTACCGCGTCATCGACGCCGAAAAAGAGGCGCTTCCGGACGTGCCCCTGGCCCCAATGCCCTTCGCCGCCCGCATCGAAATCGCACGCGTGGCGGATCTTGAGCCCCAATTGCTCGACGAGTTGGTCGCAACGCTGCCCGAAGCCGCTCAGGCCTGTTGGGCCGTGCGTTTTCCAGCGGGGGCGGGCGCCGCGGCAGAGTTGGGTCGGTTGGGTGCTATTTTCTTGAGAGGACCGGTACATGCTGGCTTATGGGTCCGCGCCGATGCCGATTCAACGGCGGCGGCGGAGCCCGAAAAACAGGCCGAAGCCCCAAAAGCCAGCCCCTGACACGGCGCTGTTGCAGCCCACCGGAAGATCCGCTACGGCGTCCGGAAAACCAGTTGAAAAGGCCAAGACGAGGGGCTCGCTCGTCCAGCCATCGATCGTGACAACTTCCCCCGGCACCTCGATGCTGACCTCGGCGTCGATGGGCCAACCTTGGACCGGCGCCACATTCAATACGTTCGTCCACTGACCGTAGTACATGTTCGACGAAATCTCGATTGGCTTGTTTTCCGACGTCGCCGTCACCTCGGATTCGATCGTATTTTCGTCTACAGCTTTCCCCAATACAATGGACACCAAATTCGCATAGCCCTCCGCGCCAGCCGGGAACCCGTAGGACCCATTCGCCGGCGAAGCGCCTACGAAGAAGTCCTCGTCCGCCCAGCTCCCACGCATCCGTTCCCACCAACGCAACCAATATACGGAAATCACGTCGGGCATTTGCTGAGGAGACCCGGGAACCGTTGCGTCCAACAGGTGAGACGAGGCCCAAGGGTATTGCGCCGCGTACTGTTCCACGACCGAGGGATCGGCGCCCGAACTTCCGACAAACGCGATGGCAAGGTCGAGCGACGACATTCCGGTCGCCATTGTTTCCACATCGACCTCGACGCCAACCTCCGCGAACAAAGGAACGAGATCTTCGTACGGAACCCAATGTTCGTTGGGGGGAAAACCGCCCACGAGGCTGGCGAAGACGACGTCGGTCGCGGTGTCCGCACCTGAGGAATTCCACGGTTCAATGGCCTTGGACCGTTCGAGGTAGGCCGCGTCGAAAAACTGGTCGCCGATCCCATGCGCCACGAGACCGAACAAGAACGCCGTGTGTAACCTTGCTTCCTCCGAATCCGGGTCCGGCCAGGTGGTCACAATCCAGTTGGCATACGCCATCTGAAACGGCTCCCAATGGGCCGTTTCCCCGTAATCATGGTTCACGAAGGGGCTGTAGCCGCCGTCCGGAAACATCGTGCCGCTCACCAGCGCGCCGTGTACCGCGGGGTCGCTCAGGAGATCACGTACGGGTCCTGACGGCAAGCGATCGACGGCGCTTAGCGCAGTCCACACGTGGGTAGTCTGTCCCGATGCGAGCGCAGCCCCCAAAAACGCGGTTGGGAGCCACATCATCAACTCCAGCGAAACCCGAGCTTGAGTTAGCCGATGATGTCGTGCTGCGCCAGCGACGATCAGGCGCTACGCTAGGGACGGAGACACATTGCGCAACCGCGAAAAGGCCAGGGCCCAGTTCAACCGAGCCGTCCGTGCACAGGACGCAGGCAACCTAGATGAGGCGCTGCTGGCCTATGAGGCGGCCGTCGTCGCCGATGACGAGTTCGTCCGGGGATGGATTGGTCTCGCGAGAGCGCGGGAACTCGCTGGCAGGATGACGCTCGCCGTAGACGCGTGGCGTCGGGCTTCCCTGCTCAAGGCCGACGTCGTGGACACGCTCCTCTCGCTCGGCGAGGGGTTGCGCACCGTCAACTGCTACCTCGAAGCCATGGCAGCCTACGATCGCGCCCTGGCGGTGTCACCGGACAACCAGTACGCGTTGGCTGGCCGCGCAGAGTGCTTTCGCATGTTGGGCCGACCCGCCGAGTCGTTGCCGTGGTTCGACAGAGCACTGGAGGCGGACCCACAGCACCTGTTCGCAGTCCGCGGCCGAGCGGCGGCCCTAAACGCGTTGTGTCGCTACGACGAGGCCGTGGCCGCTTGGCGCGTCGCCCTGACAATGGACGAACACTCCCCTTTCGCTCGCGAAGGGCTCGACGATGCCCTCAACGCCATCCGAAGCCACACAACGCTCGGCGCTGTGGACGAGGATCCGCTTCCACTTCCGGCGGCTGGCTCGGACCGCGAAGGCGCAGAGCTGGCCCGCGCCTGGGCCACGGCACTCGCCCAAGACGGTCGGGTGGAAGAAGCGCTCGAGGTCGCCCGAAAGGCAGTCGACCAAGCACCCAACTGGGTAGACGCGACCGTGGGCTGGGCGACTACCTGCGAAGCTGCGGCCCGTTGGCCGGAGGCCGCTTCCGCCTGGGGCCGAGCCGCCGAGCTGCGACCCGACGACGGGCCGATCGCCGTCGGCTTTGCACTGGCAGTCGAGAAAGTGGCACCCGCGGAAGCGTTAGCCTCCTGGGCTCGAGCGGCGCGCTTGGCTCCGCGCGACCCCAATGCCCTCGTCGGCCACGCCGTGGCATTGCTGCGTGCAGGCCGTACCGATGAGGCAGACGGTGCGGCACGGGCGGCCACCTCCTTGGCGCCTGACCGTGCCGATGCATGGGCCGTCACGGCTCAAATCGCAGAAACCCGGGGCAACGCGTCAGACGCCAGCCATGCCTGGGACCGAGCGGAACGGCTCGGCGATACCTCAGTGATTGGCCGTCGCGTCCGCCACAAAAGCACCAGGTCGCCTGCTGCCAGGGCCCGAGCCAAATCCGCCCTTGAGATGGCGGCGATGCTAGCCGTCGATGGCCGATTCCAGGAAGCCATCGTCGACTATCGCCGCGTCACCGAGGAGGATCCGACCTGGGTTGAAGGGTGGTTGGGCCTGGGCCTCGCACTCTTGGAGGACCGGCAAGCCGACGCAGCGGCCGCCGCATTGCAGCGCGGCCTAGACCTGGAACCGAGCAACGAACTCGTCGCGTTGCCCCTTGCTGACGCATTGCGCCGAGCGGGTCGACTCCACGAAGCGTTGGCAGCCTATGTGACGCTCGGCAAGGCCGGCGATTCCGACCCGCGCGTGAAGGTAGGCCACGGCGAAACCCTTCGGTTGCTCGGAAGGGCACAAGAATCACTGCAGCGCTTCGACCAAGTGCTCCTGGAAGACGCGCGCCACGGCGCAGCCGCGACAGGCCGTGCCGCCGCGCTCAACGCGCTCCACAGGTACGAAGACGCCGTGAGTGCCTGGACGCTTGCACGTGAACTCATGCCAGACTCGGCCTTTGTTCAACGCGGCCTCGCGGCCTGTAATGCCGCACTGTCACAACGTGCTTCGCGGCCCCCTGACATGTCGATGGCCGTGGTCGAACTGGAGCGCGGTCGTCAGCTGCACCGTGAACGAGACCTTCCAGGTGCCGCAGCCGCCTTTGAGCGCGCACTTTCCATCGACCCGACGCTGATCGAAGCCGCGCTTCGACTCGGCCTCGTTCTGGAGGATGATCGCAGGTATGTCGACGCGATCCGAACGTACGAGCGTGTGTTGGAAATCGACCCGCTTCACGTTCAGGCGGCGACGAATATCGCCGAAGCGCATCGCAAATCCGAAAAATATGCTGACGCCGTGGCGAGTTACGCTCGCGCGCTTGAAATCGACGATAAATATTTGTATGCGCTCGCTGGGCGCGCCGAATGCATGCGCATGCTCGGTGATTATGAAGCGTCACTCGATTGGTTCGATCGTGCGCTCACAGCCGGTCCACGCCATGCGTTCGCGGTTCAAGGGAAAGCCGCAGCGCTCAACGCGCTCGGCCGCTTTACGGAAGCCATGCCATTGTGGGATTCCGCCCTTCAAATAGAACCTTCTAGCGTTTTCGCAAGTGAAGGCCGCGCCTGGTGCGAAGCTCACCTCGAAATCACGTCCACGGAACCGGTCGTAGAAGAGAGTAAAACACCCGTGCTCGACGAGCAGGGGCGTGATCTCACCGCCCTCGCCCGCGCTGGGAAACTGCCCACGGTTGTCGGCCGCGACAAAGAAGTTCGCGCGGTCCTCAAGACGTTGGTACGGCGACTCAAAGCGAACCCCCTTTTGCTAGGAGAACCCGGCGTCGGGAAGACCGCCATCGTCGAAGCGGTCGCCCAAAGACTCGTCAGCGAAGATGCACCGGAACGCCTGAAAAATGTGCGGCTGATCGAGCTCGCCGTGGGCACGCTGGTCGCAGGTACGAAATACCGCGGCACGTTTGAGGAGCGCCTGCGCGACTTGCTCAAAGAAGTCCGTGAAAACCCCGGCATCATCTTATTCGTGGACGAAATTCACACGCTCGTAGGCGCCGGACGAACCGAAGGGGGGTCGCTGGACGCTGCGAATATCCTCAAGCCGGCTCTCGCCCGTGGTGAAATCCAGTTGGTCGGCGCGACGACAATGGCAGAATATCGAAAACATTTCGAGTCAGATGGCGCGCTTGACCGACGCTTTCAGCCCATTCAGGTCGACGAGCCCTCTGCAGAGGCGACCACAAAGCTCCTTGAAACAGTGGTCAAAGACTACGAGGCGCACCATCGCGTGCGCGTCGAATCTGCTGCCCTTAGCGCATGCGTACGGCTGTCCATTCGGTATTTGCCCGAGCGGCGGCTTCCCGACAAGGCGCTCGATTTGCTGGATGAGGCCTGCGCGGACGCGAGCCTGGATTCGTCCGACGTCGTCACCGCCTCCATCGTCGCCCGTGTCGTGGCAGATCGCACCGGCGTTCCCGCGACCGAGCTCACAACGCCCGAACGTCGGCGCGTGGTCGCTGCCGAAGCCCAACTCGCGAAACGCGTCGTCGGCCAACCGGACGCGATCCGTCGGCTGAGTGCGGCCGTTCGAACCGCACGGGCCGACCTTCGTTCGCCCGAACGACCGCGCGGCGTGTTCTTATTCACCGGCCCTTCCGGCACCGGAAAAACGGAGTTGGCCCGGGCCCTGGCGGACGCGTTGTTCCCCGAGGGGGAGGCGTTGGTCCGCGTGGATATGGCTGAGTATGGAGAGCGTTTCACCACGAGCCGCTTGGTGGGAGCGCCTCCCGGCTACGCGGGTCACGGGGAGGAGGGTCAGCTGACGGGTGCCCTTCGCCGGCGCCCCTACGCGGTCGTGCTGCTCGACGAGTTCGAAAAAGCGCATCCCGACGTGCAGACGCTTTTTCTGACGCTATTCGACGAGGGCGTGATGACCGACTCTGACGGTCGACGCATTTCAGCAAGGGAATGTTGGTTCGTATTGACGACCAATATTGGCGCGGAAAATGGCGCCACAAGAAGCCGAGTGGGTTTCGGCGGCGATGGCGTCAGCGCGCGCCGGGAAATGGCGATCGAACGCGTGAAGCGCGGCTTGCGACCCGAGTTGTTGCAGCGAATCGACGACGTGATTGCCTTCGATCCGCTCGTCACGGAAGGCTTGGAGGCCGTTGCGTCGCTCAGCCTGACCAAACTCAGGGATCGTGCGGCAGAACAGGGCGTGACGCTGACCTGGGACAGTTCGGTCGTGGCTCACTGCGCCCTGATCGGGACAGACCCCAACGGCGGCGCACGAGGGGTCCTTCGAGCGATCGACGTGCAAATCGCGGCACCGCTGGCGGACGTGATTCTGGCCGGCGGTCCTCGCGCCCTTCGTGCGGCCGTCCGAGACGGAAAGGTGGCGTTCGATCCCGTTGTGCGCGGCCAACGCAGCGTCAGCGACCCCGTCGGCTAGCAGCCTGTCGGAGATAGCGGTTCCGCCGAGACGAGCTTGCTCGTTTCGGCAGAGAGCGGTGAGCACCGTCGCGAGGGAGGTGAGGCCGCCGCCGGACGAGGAACGGGGTGCAACCCGAGGGAAGGCGTGCTTGACGCACTCC